>NZ_APIO01000044.1:0-243047 GCF_000408945.1 Pseudomonas sp. G5(2012) | reverse complement strand
ACACGCTGCTGTCAACACCTCTTTTCCAACTTCCTTGGCGCTTCGATGAACTGAAGCAACCTGCTGCCGAAAACTGCGTAACTCATTGTTTACCAAGGAGTTTTCCGTTTCGACTGCGCCGGAAGTGGGGCGAATTATAGGCTTCCAGAATCTGCCGTCAAGCATTGATTCCGCTTTTCTTTCAATAACTTGCAGCAAGCACCAAAATGCCCCGATTGAACCCTATATAGAGGAGACTAACTCTCCTCTATATAGAAGAGCCCGCTCAGAGAACTCCCGAAGCCTTGAGTGCAGACACGGCCCCTGCGTCCAGACTCAGCACCCGCTGCAAAACCTCCAGCGTATGCTCGCCCAGCAAAGGCGGTGCATACCGATACTCCACTGGCGTCCTGGACAACCGTATAGGACTGGCCACTTGAGGCACCATGCCTGCCAGTACGTGAGGCAACTCGATGGCCAACCCGCGCGCCTTGACCTGGGGATCTTCAAACATCTGCGCCAGGTCATTGATGGGGCCGCACGGCACACCAGCCTGTTCCAACTGAGCGACCCATTCGGCGGTAGTCTTGAACACCGTAGCCTGACGGATCAGGGGGATCAGCACCGCCCTGTTTGCCACCCGCAGCTTGTTGGTTGCAAAACGCGGATCGTCCGCCCACTGAGGCTGCCCAGCCACTTCGGCAAACTTGCGAAACTGCCCGTCATTCCCGACCGTCAGGATGAAGTCGCCATCAGCCGTAGGGAAGTCCTGATAAGGCACGATGTTCGGGTGTGCATTGCCCAGGCGCTTTGGCGCATTGCCCGTTGTCAGGTAGTTCATCGCCTGATTGGCCAAACAGGCGACTTGAACATCCAGCAATGCCATATCGATATGCTGCCCACCACCATCGTGGTCTCGATGCGCAAGCGCGGCCAGGATAGCCACAGTGGAATACAGCCCCGTGAGGATGTCCGTCAGCGCCACACCCACCTTGACCGGCCCAGCACCCTCTTCGCCTTCAGGTCGACCCGTCAAGCTCATCAGGCCACCAAGGCCCTGGATCATGAAGTCATAACCTGCGCGCTTGGCGTAGGGACCGGTTTGCCCAAACCCGGTGATCGAGCAATAAATCAGATCAGGATTGATCGCTTTCAGCGACTCATAGTCCAGACCGTAGGCCGCCAGACCGCCGACCTTGAAATTCTCGATGAGGATGTCCGACTTGGCCGCCAAGTCACGCACCAGCTTCTGCCCCTCTGGACGCGTGAAGTCGATGGTGACCGATTGCTTGTTGCGGTTGGCCGACAAGTAATAGGCAGCCTCGCTGGTGTTCTCGCCATAGGCGTCCTTGAGGAACGGAGGGCCCCAGGCGCGCGTGTCATCGCCATTGCCCGGACGCTCGACCTTGATCACTTCAGCGCCAAGGTCGGCGAGGATCTGGCCGGACCATGGCCCAGCCAACACCCGCGATAAATCCAGTACCCGTAGATGTGAAAGCGCGCCCATGACGTTCTCCTGTTAATAGAACGCCTGGAGGCCGGTCTGAGCGCGACCGAGGATCAGCGCGTGGACGTCATGCGTACCCTCATAGGTATTCACCACTTCCAGGTTGACCAGATGACGAGCAACGCCGAATTCATCCGAGATACCGTTACCGCCCAGCATGTCGCGGGCCATGCGCGCGATATCCAGGGACTTGCCGCAGGAGTTGCGCTTCATCATCGAGGTAATTTCAACCGCCGCGGTGCCTTCGTCCTTCATGCGCCCCAGACGCAGGCAGCCTTGCAGCGCCAGGGTGATTTCGGTCTGCATGTCGGCCAGCTTCTTCTGGATCAACTGGGTAGCGGCCAATGGGCGACCGAACTGCTGACGATCCAGGGTGTATTGGCGAGCGGTGTGCCAGCAGAACTCAGCGGCGCCCAGCGCCCCCCAGGAGATGCCGTAACGGGCCGAGTTCAAGCAGGTGAAAGGACCTTTCAGGCCTCGGACGTCAGGGAAGATGTTTTCTTCCGGAACGAACACGTTGTCCATGACGATCTCGCCGGTGATCGATGCCCGCAGGCCAACCTTGCCGTGAATCGCCGGAGCGCTCAGGCCTTTCCAGCCCTTCTCCAGAACGAAGCCGCGGATGTCGCCGACATCGTCCTTGCCCCAAACCACGAATACGTCGGCGATCGGGCTGTTGGTGATCCACATCTTGCTGCCGGTCAGGCTATAGCCGCCTTCCACTTTCCGTGCACGGGTGATCATTGCACCTGGATCGGAGCCATGGTTTGGCTCGGTCAGGCCAAAGCAGCCGATCCACTCGCCCGACGCCAGTTTTGGCAGGTACTTCTGTTTCTGGGCTTCAGTACCGAATTCATTGATCGGCACCATTACCAGCGAGGATTGCACGCTCATCATCGAACGGTAGCCGGAGTCGACGCGCTCGACTTCACGCGCAATCAAACCGTAGCTGACGTAGTTCAGGCCGCTGCCACCGTACTGCTCGGGAATGGTTGCACCCAGCAGACCCACTTCGCCCATTTCACGGAAGATCGCCGGATCGGTCTTTTCATGGCGGAAGGCTTCGAGCACACGCGGCGCGAGACTCTGCTGAGCGAACTGCGCAGCGGTGTCGCGGATCATGCGCTCTTCTTCGGTGAGCTGTTGATCCAGCAGCAGGGGATCGATCCAGTTGAAGCTAGCTTTACCGGCCATGAGTGTGTCCTCTCGAAACAGGTCAAATAACGTGCAGTGATCCTAGGCCGGGTTCGCCATCTGGGCAAACGAGGATTTCGCATACTGTTGTGCTAATTTCTCACTCCGAGATGTCGCAAAAGCCATTTAAGGCGATGTATTAGTGAGGTTGACGTACATGCGCAGGAAAATACCCAGTACAACGGCCCTGATCAGTTTTGAAGCCGCCGCCCGCCATGAAAGCTTTACCAAGGCAGCCCAGGAGCTTTCGCTGACCCAAGGGGCAATTTGTCGACAGATCGCCAGCCTCGAGGAGTTCCTGGGCGTGGAACTGTTCCGACGCTCCCGACGCGGGGTCA
The DNA here is from genome assembly GCF_000408945.1 of Pseudomonas sp. G5(2012). Classification (NCBI taxonomy): domain Bacteria; kingdom Pseudomonadati; phylum Pseudomonadota; class Gammaproteobacteria; order Pseudomonadales; family Pseudomonadaceae; genus Pseudomonas; species Pseudomonas sp. G5(2012). The sequence goes on along the minus strand of NZ_APIO01000044.1, from coordinate 240,029 downwards.
AGCTGACGGAGGCGGGTCTTTCCTACAGTCGCCGGGTTGCCACCCAACTCGATGCGGTTGAGCGCGACACCCTGTCCGTGATGGGCCAACAGGGGGCCAACGTCATAGAACTGGCCGTAGTTCCAACGTTCGGGACCCAGTGGCTGCTGCCCAGGCTCAAGGACTTTCAACAGAAACACCCGGAAGTAACAGTCAACCTGACCAACCGCACACGGCCGTTTCTGTTTGCCGACACCGATTTCGACGCAGCGATCTACTTCGGTGATGCGGATTGGTCGGGTACTGAATCCCACAGACTGATGGGCGAAAATCCGATGCCCGTGTGCAGCCCCAACCTATTGGGCCAAAAAAATGCCCTGACAGCCGCTGAAATCGCCGACCTTCCCCTTCTGCAACAGACCACCCGCCCCTACGCCTGGCGCCAATGGTTCGACTCTCAGCACCTGAACGTCCCACGCGACATGACAGGGCCGCGCTACGAGCTATTCTCCATGCTGGCCCAGGCGGCGATGCACGACATGGGGATTGCACTGATCCCGCCGTTCCTGATTCAGCGCGAATTGGCCGAGGCTCGCCTGGTGATCGCCAACCCGCAGGCGCTCTCCAGCATAAAGGCCTATTACCTGATGATTCCGGAGAGAAAGGTCGAATCGGCGTCTTTAAGGGCTTTTCGGGACTGGCTGGTAAATCAGGCCCATGGCTACAGCCTAGAAGGATAAAGGCCTGCAGAACTTATCTGACCTCGTAGTCAGAAAACTGAAAACCCTACAGATATAAGTAATTGTCGCATAGAGAGAAACTGTACGACGAAGCAGTACAAACGTGCCACAAGCGCCTGAAGACGCGGCTTTGCGCCACTATTCCAGGTCGATTCCGCATCATTCATATGGCCGATGTGTAAATTGTTGGATTTGCGCCAAAATGCCCGAAAGGCACGGCCTACAAGGGATTGAGCCGTTTGGTTGCGACATTCGGTCACGGGGTGACTTGTAGTTAATTTTCCGTCACCCGTCATAATCCCTTGTAAGGGCACAAAGTTCGCCTGCAAAATGCCGCGCCCCGCCTGAATTTAGCGGGGTCGTGCTGATCGGCCGCCCCAGCCGCACCATCCGTAGTGCATGGGTTTACTCAATAAGATCACGCAGGAGATTTGACGTGCACATTGGTGTTCCTCTCGAAACCCAGACCGGTGAAACACGGGTTGCTGCAACCCCCGAAACCATCAAGAAGCTGATCGGCCAGGGTCATAAGGTCACTGTACAAAGCGGCGCCGGCGTCAATGCCAGTGTTGTCGACAGTGCCTATGAAGCCGCAGGCGCGGCCATTGGCAGTGCCAGCGAGGCGTTTGGTGCAGAGCTGATTTTGAAGGTGGTCGCCCCCAGCGACAGCGAGCTTGCGCTGATTAAGAGCGGCACCGTTGTGGTGGGGATGCTCAATCCGTTCAACAACGAAACCATCGCCAAGATGGCTGAGTGCGGCATTACTGCCTTTGCCTTGGAGGCTGCTCCTCGCACCTCGCGCGCACAGAGCCTGGACGTGCTGTCCTCGCAAGCCAACATCGCCGGCTATAAAGCCGTGTTGCTGGCCGCTCATCACTATCCGCGCTTCATGCCGATGCTGATGACCGCCGCGGGCACCGTGAAAGCGGCGCGGGTGCTGATTCTCGGCGCCGGTGTTGCCGGGCTGCAGGCCATCGCTACGGCCAAGCGCCTGGGTGCGGTGATCGAAGCGTCTGACGTGCGTCCGGCGGTAAAAGAACAGATCGAATCCCTGGGCGCCAAGTTCGTCGACGTGCCTTACGAGACCGATGAAGAGCGTGAATGCGCTGTCGGTGTCGGCGGTTACGCTCGCCCGATGCCTGCCAGCTGGATGCAGCGCCAGGCCGTGGCCGTGCACGAACGCGCCAAACAGGCTGACATCGTCATTACCACGGCGCTGATTCCGGGTCGCAAGGCACCGACGCTGCTCAGTGCAGAGACCGTGGCACAGATGAAACCGGGCTCGGTGGTCATCGACCTGGCGGCTGCCCAAGGCGGTAACTGCCCGCTGACCGTGGCCGACCAGGTGGTTGTCGAAAACGGTGTGACCATCGTTGGCCCGACCAACCTGGCGGCCGCAGTCGCTGCCGACGCCTCGGCACTGTATGCACGCAACCTGCTGGACTTCATGAAACTGTTGTTCGATAAAGAAGGACAACTGGTGATCAACCTTGAAGACGATATCGTCGCCGCGTGCCTGATGTGCCGCGACGGCCAGATCGTGCGCAAGAACGGCTGAGGATAAAAACAATGGAAGACATGCTGATCTCTCACGGTATCTACAACCTGATCATCTTCGTGCTGGCCATCTATGTCGGCTACCACGTGGTCTGGAACGTGACCCCTGCACTGCACACCCCTCTGATGGCCGTGACCAACGCGATCTCGGCCATCGTCATCGTCGGCGCCATGCTGGCTGCCGCCCTCACCGTGACCCCACTGGGCAAGACCATGGGCACCCTCGCCGTGGCCCTGGCCGCAGTGAACGTGTTCGGTGGCTTCCTGGTTACCCGGCGCATGCTGGAAATGTTCAAGAAGAAAGCGGCTCCAGCAAAAGCTCCGGCAGCCAAGGCCGAAGCAATCAAGGCTGAGGTGCAGCAAGCATGAGCATGAATCTGGTTACTTCCCTGTATTTGATCGCCTCGGTCTGCTTCATCCAGGCGCTCAAGGGACTCTCGCACCCAACCACGTCGCGTCGCGGCAACCTGTTCGGCATGCTCGGCATGGGCCTGGCGATCCTCACCACGGTTGGCCTGATCTACAAGCTGGGCGCCGAGCTGGCCAACGACGGTATCGTCTACGTGATCGTCGGCCTGCTGATCGGCGGCACTGTCGGTACGATCATGGCCAAACGTGTTGAAATGACCAAGATGCCCGAACTGGTCGCCTTCATGCACAGCATGATCGGCCTGGCGGCGGTGTTTATCGCCGTGGCCGCCGTGGTCGAGCCACAGTCGCTGGGTATCGTCCAGAACCTCGGCGATGCGATCCCCGCCGGTAACCGCCTGGAGTTGTTCCTCGGCGCTGCCATCGGTGCGATCACCTTCTCCGGTTCGGTCATTGCCTTCGGCAAACTGGCGGGCAAATACAAGTTCCGCCTGTTCCAGGGCGCGCCAGTACAGTTTGGCGGTCAGCACAAGCTGAACCTGCTGCTCGGCCTGGCCACACTGGCCCTGGGCGTGACCTTCATGCTCACCGGCGACTACACCGCTTTCGCCGTGATGCTGGCGCTGGCCTTCGTGCTTGGCGTGCTGATCATCATCCCGATCGGCGGTGCCGACATGCCGGTCGTCGTGTCCATGCTCAACAGCTACTCGGGCTGGGCGGCGGCGGGTATCGGCTTCTCGCTGAACAACTCGATGCTGATCATTGCCGGCTCGCTGGTCGGTTCGTCCGGCGCGATTCTTTCGTACATCATGTGCAAGGCGATGAACCGCTCGTTCTTCAACGTATTGCTCGGCGGTTTCGGCAACACGGCGGACGCAGGCCCTGCAGGCTCGAAAGAAGCGCGTCCGGTGAAATCCGGTTCGGCTGACGATGCAACCTTCCTGCTGACCAACGCCGACACCGTGATCATCGTTCCGGGCTACGGCCTGGCGGTAGCACGGGCCCAGCATGCGCTGAAGGAACTGACCGAGAAGCTGACCCACCGTGGCGTGACCGTGAAGTACGCGATCCACCCGGTTGCCGGTCGCATGCCTGGCCACATGAACGTACTGCTGGCCGAGGCCGAAGTGCCTTACGACCAGGTGTTCGAGATGGACGACATCAACTCCGAGTTCGGCCAGGCCGACGTGGTACTGGTGTTGGGCGCGAACGACGTGGTCAACCCGGCGGCGAAGAACGATCCGAAATCGCCGATTGCCGGCATGCCGATCCTCGAAGCGTTCAAGGCCAAGACCATCATCGTCAACAAGCGCTCGATGGCCAGCGGCTATGCCGGCCTGGACAACGAGCTGTTCTACCTGGACAAAACCATGATGGTCTTCGGCGACGCCAAGAAAGTCATCGAAGACATGGTTAAAGCCGTCGAGTAAGACCGTTTCGCAGTGCCACAACGCCCCGACTCGTCGGGGCGTTTTTGTTTGTGCAAATCAATGGTCAAACCGTCGCGTTGTTACCGAAACGGTAACGGTGTTTTGTCTGAAAGCACCGGAATAGACACCTCGTTTGCGACCTTGGTAGCGGGACACAGCGCCGTGAAATTCAATAGACTGCATGTCCTGCTACCCGTTGCCCGAGATAACAATCCATGTACCGTGACCGTATTCGCCTGCCTTCGTTGTTGGATAAAGTGATGAGCGCCGCCGAGGCTGCCGCTCTGATTGAGGACGGCATGACCGTCGGCATGAGCGGCTTCACCCGTGCCGGCGAAGCCAAGGCCGTGCCCCACGCACTGGCCGAACGGGCCAAAGCCTCCCCGCTGAAGATCAGCCTGATGACCGGCGCCAGCCTGGGCAACGACCTCGACAAACAGCTCACAGAAGCCGGCGTATTGTCACGACGCATGCCGTTCCAGGTGGACAGCACCTTGCGCAAGGCGATCAACGCTGGCGATGTGATGTTCATTGACCAGCACCTCTCGGAAACCGTCGAGCAATTGCGCAACCAGCAACTGAAGCTGCCGGACATCGCGGTGATCGAAGCCGTGGCCATTACCGAGCAAGGTCATATCGTGCCGACCACTTCCGTGGGCAACTCGGCCAGCTTCGCGATTTTCGCCAAGCACGTGATCGTCGAGATCAATCTGGCGCACAACCCCAACCTCGAAGGTCTGCACGACATCTATATCCCGACCTATCGCCCGACCCGTACGCCGATTCCCTTGGTCAAGGTCGACGATCGCATTGGCAGCACCGCCATCCCGATTCCACCGGAAAAGATCGTCGCGATCGTGGTCACCAATCAGTCCGACTCACCGTCCACCGTGCTGCCACCGGACGTGGATACCCAAGCGATCGCCGATCACCTGATCGACTTCTTCAAGCAAGAAGTCGGCGCGGGACGCATGACCAACAAGCTCGGCCCACTGCAGGCCGGGATCGGCACCATCGCCAACTCCGTGATGTGTGGTTTGATCGATTCGCCATTCGAAGACCTGACCATGTACTCCGAGGTGCTTCAGGACTCGACGTTCGACTTGATCGATGCCGGCAAGTTGAGTTTTGCCTCTGGCAGTTCGATCACCTTGTCGAGTCGCCGCAACGCTGACGTATTCGGCAACCTGGAGCGCTACAAGGACAAACTGGTGCTGCGCCCTCAGGAAATCTCCAACCACCCGGAAGTGGTCCGCCGCCTCGGTATCATCGGCATCAACACCGCCCTTGAATTCGATATCTATGGCAACGTCAACTCCACCCATGTCTGCGGCACGCGGATGATGAACGGCATTGGCGGCTCGGGCGACTTCGCGCGCAACGCGCACTTGGCGATTTTCGTCACCAAGTCGATCGCCAAGGGCGGGGCGATTTCCAGCGTGGTGCCGATGGTCAGCCACGTTGACCATACCGAACATGATGTCGACATCCTCGTCACCGAAGTCGGCCTGGCGGACCTGCGCGGCCTGGCACCCCGGGAGCGGGCACGCGTCATCATCGACAACTGCGTACATCCAGATTATCGCCAGGCACTGAACGACTACTTCACGGCCGCCTGCGCCATCGGCGGACACACGCCCCATATCCTGCGTGATGCACTGAGCTGGCACATGAACCTGGAAGAAACCGGGAGAATGATCGCTGTTTGATTGATACAGATGGCAGCTGACGCAAACACAGTTTCGTCAGCTCGCTGTTGTCACCTCGTAATCTGACAAAAACTGTACTGCTGTACCGGTCATTTCCTACCGAATTTTCCTACTCCACTCCGCCAAATCAGTAAAATCGCACCATAATGGCGCAGATAGATACAGTTGCCTCATTTTTGACCAGTACACCCCCTATAAACAGTTAACTGAGCTCTCACAATACAGATGAACTGTATCTACAGAGACTAGGCAAACAAGAGGATCATGGGCACCAGTTAAGCCACTACCTAATCCCGCCATAAGCGGAAGGATGAAAACCATGGAACGTACACTCAGTTCCGAACTGTTCTTCGAAGACACTGCTGCAAAAACCCAGGCTTCCATGCCTCTGCGCGTTATCGCCAACCTGATGCTGTGGCAGCGCCGCATCTCCAGCCGCCACCAACTGGCTCGCCTGGATTCGCGTCTGCTGGCTGACGCCGGGATTAGCGAAGCACAACGCTACGAAGAGCTGAGCAAGCCGTTCTGGCGCTAAGTTAGCGTCGCTGGCTCTGACCCGCAGGGTCCACCGCCAGCAACCCGAATTGCACAAACAAAGCCCGTCGTGGGACTCCACGACGGGCTTTGTCGTTTCAGGTGTTATCAATGCGCAAACAGGTACAGTTTTTATAGTTCAGGATCAGACCATTACAGTTTGCAATCGACTATCGACCGCTCGAACTGATTTTTAGCAACCTTTTCTCTTATAGGCTGTTCGAAACGACCTGCTCAGGCCTAATATCAAGCCAGAACGTGGCCCCCCCCGAGTGTCTGGCGTCTGAATCACCAGACACTGCGCCACCTTTATCGTCTTATCCAAAGGAGTTACACCATGTCCCGTCTTCGTCTGCTCAGCGCTGCAGCCCTGCTTGCCGTGGCTGCCAATGCCCACGCCACCAGCTTCATCGTGACCACCGATGCCGTCGTCGGTGCACTCAAAGCCACGTCCGACGCCACCTCCGACGTGACGTCTTCGTTCAAGGACGACAAGATCGTGCTCGCGGCCCGTGACGACGCTGCCAGCTTCGTCGCCAGCGAAGGTTCGATTCGTGGGGTAAAACTGGAAAGCGCACTCGATCACATTCGCCACCAGGCTCCGCAACTGAATGCAACAGACGCCCAGCTGGCGCAAGCCATCCTGACTATCTAAGCGTTTTCCATGATGGGGGACACGCGTGACGTGTCCCAATGTTTCAGCGCTGGCTCTAGCCCGGGCCTTGCGCTAGCCTTGGGACTCACATTCAACTGTCGAGTCTCATGCGTTTTCTTTCAAACCTGCTGGTTGCTCCAGTCTTTCTAGCAGCCTGCTATTCGGGGGCAGCCCATGCCTTCGACGCGTTTAACCTGTCTACCCAAGGCATCGTGGCCAGCGTTTATGCCACAGGCCTGGTGACCTCTGCCCCCTTCGATCATAAACTGCTCCTCAACGCCCGGGATGATGCCGCGGTATTCATCGCCAGTGATGGTCGAATGAGAGGCGCACGACTGGAGTCGGCCTTGGATTACCTGCGCCAGGCCCAGCCAAAACTTCATGCCAGTGACCTTGAACTGGCACGAGCAATTCTCGTCCAATAGTTATCCCATGTTTCTCCGGAGTCGTTCCATGCGTAACCCGCTGATTGTTGCCACCCTTGGCCTATTGTTGTTGGCTGATGTGGCCCAGGCCCAAACCCTGGTTGCCACCAGCAACATCCTCATTCGTGCCACCCAGCGCACACTGGATTTCACTTCCGACACCACGACGTCGATCCGCGACTCTAAAATCGTCCGTGAAGCCCAGGACGATGCCGCCAGTTTCGTCGCCAGCAACGGCGATATTCGTGGTGCGCACCTGGAATCTGCGCTCAATTTGTTGCGCACTCGCGTTCCTGAAGCCCGCGATGCCAGTGATCAGGATCTCGCCGAAGCCATCCTCGCACTGTGAGGTCTCCAGCTTCCTGGCTGTTGGCCGGGGCCGTGCTGCTGTTTGGCAGCACGGCCCACGCCGACCTCGAACTACACCTCAAGACCGATGGCCTTAGCCCGGCGCAACAGCGGGCCAGCCAGGCTTTGCTTGATGAAGCCATGCAGGCATTGCCGCCACGGTTCATCGAGCAACTCGACCGGCGTATCGACGTCGGCTGGACCGATAAAATGCGCAGCGATGCCTACGGTCAGGCGTCGCTGGTTTCCGAACTCGATCTGAATCGCAATTTGTTGGCGAGCCTCACCGATGGCAGCGCTGCCACCAAGAAAACCTATCGTCCCCATGGCACTGTGCGCCGGGAAATGCTCGCGACGGTGCTGCATGAGCTGACCCATATTTATGATCGCTCGCGCCTCTGGCCAAACGCGGAACGCACGCTGATCCAGCGCTGCACCCAACGCAGCGGCAGTTCAGGGCTGATCGGTATTCCCGATCAATGCCGTGGGCAGTCCGATAGACGCTTTACCTTGAGCGATGATCCGCGCCTGCTCGACCTTGCCGGCTGGCAACAGTACGTTGGCCGTCGGGGCGAGCGCGAACAGCACAACCGTCAGATCGCCCGCAGCCCGGATATCTACGAGACCAGCAGCCCCAAGGAATTCGTCGCGGTCAACATGGAGTATTTCCTCCTCGACCCGAGCTACGCCTGTCGTCGCCCTGCGCTGTACCGCTACTACAAGGAGCGTTTCGGCTGGGCACCTGCGGCCAAGAACGATTGCGGCAAGACCTTCGCATTCCTCAACGCCGGCAATGACTTTGCCAAGACGCCTTTGGGCCAGGTCGATCCGGAGCGGGTCTACGCCGTCGACTATCTACTGGCAGAGGCCAATCAGAACTGGGTCAGCCGTTGGGGCCACAGCATGTTGCGCCTGGTGATCTGTGCACCTGGCCGGCCACGCGGGCCGGATTGCCGCCTGGACCTGGACCAGCACCTGGTGTTGTCCTACCGTGCGTTCGTGGGCGACGTGCAACTATCGAGTTGGGATGGACTGGTGGGTAAATACCCCTCACGCCTGTTCGTGTTGCCGCTGGCCCAAGTGATCGACGAATACACCAAGACCGAGTTACGCAGCCTCGCCTCCGTGCCACTGAACCTGTCTCGTGAAGAGGTTGAAAACGTGGTGGAGCGTGCCGCAGAGATGCACTGGAGTTACGACGGCAACTACTTCTTCCTGTCGAACAACTGCGCTGTCGAAGAGCTGAAGTTATTGCGTGGCGGCACCAACAACTCAAAACTGGTTGCCCTGGACAACATCATGCCCAATGGTTTGCTGGAGGTGCTCAAGGGGCGCGGTCTGGCGGATACCAGCGTGCTGGACGATCCACGTGAGGCGCTTCGCCTGGGCTATCGCTTTGACTCTTTCCGCGATCGCTATCAAGCAATGTTCGAGGTATTGAGAAAACAGCTACCGATCAAACAGGAGAAGGTCGAAGACTGGCTGTCCCTGACCGCCGCACAACGCCGCCAATGGTTCGATCAGGCAGATTTGCGCACCAGCGCGGCATTGCTCTTGCTGGAACAGGCAAGCTATCGCCAGCAGTTGCTCCTGGCCCAGGACGAAGTCAAACAACGTTACTTGGGTGCCCGTGAGCTGAAAAACGGCGGAATGGACAAAGCCAACGCGACACTGAGGCAAATTCTCGATAACAGCGGTTTCCTCAGTCGTCCGGCGGAATTACTCGGCAGCGGCGGGTATGGCTTGCCACAACCTGCTGAATGGCAACGCCTGGAATCGGAGACCAGCCTGCGGCAGAAGCAGCTCCAGGCACTGACCGGGGATCTGGACAAGGAAGTCCGGGCCCTGCTCGATCCAGACCGCGCAGCGGAAATGGCGGCCAACGAAGCCAACGTGAAACAGATCGGTGAGCATCTGCGTAAATTGCACAAGGCAGCAGGTGGCCTTCAATTGCCTTGAGGCTAAAAAAGCAAAAGGGCTTCAGAACATTGTCCTGAAGCCCTCGGTCTTGCTGATCAACCTGTGACGAGAGGGTTTGATTCCTCTGTGTAGCAACTGTTCCGTTAGCTGACGCGGGCCTTACGCACGCCATCGGCCAATGCCGAGCACAGGCTCAGCACACCATCGATCGCCTGTTCCGGCGTCGTGGCATTGGCGATGTGATCGATCAGTGCCGAACCCACCACCACTCCGTCCGCCAGGCGCGCGATGGACGCCGCTTGCTCTGGCGTGCGAATGCCGAAACCGATGCTGATCGGCAGATCGGTGTGACGGCGCAGACGAGTGACCGCTTCTTCGACGTGTTCCAGGGTTGCTGCGCCAGCACCGGTCACACCGGCCACCGATACGTAGTAAACAAACCCGGAGCTACCATTAAGGACTGTTGGCAGACGCACATCGTCAGTGGTCGGGGTAGTCAGGCGAATGAAATCGAGACCGGCGGCCTGGGCCGGGTCGCACAACTCACCGTTATGCTCGGGCGGCATGTCCACCACGATCAGGCCATCGACACCGGCCTCTTTTGCATCGGTGATGAAACGCGGTACACCGTACTTGTGGATCGGGTTGAAGTAACCCATCAGGACGAGTGGCGTCTCGTTGTTGTCCTTGCGGAACTCACGCACCATTTCCAGGGTTTTCGCCAGGTTCTGCTTGGCCGCCAGCGCGCGAATATTGGCGAGCTGGATCGCCGGGCCGTCGGCCATCGGATCGGTGAAAGGCATGCCCAATTCGATCACGTCGGCGCCAGCGGCTGGCAAACCCTTGAGGATCGCCAGGGAGGTGTCGTATTCCGGGTCGCCGGCGGTGACGAAGGTCACCAGGGCGGCGCGGTTCTGTTCCTTGAGTTCGGCAAAACGCGTTTGCAGGCGGCTCATCAGTGTTTCTCCTGCTTGGATTGCTCGTGTTGAGAGTGTTCCATGTGGTGCATCACGGTCTGCATGTCTTTGTCGCCGCGACCCGACAGGTTGACCACCATCAGGTGATCCTTCGGCAGCGTCGGCGCGCGCTTGAACACTTCAGCCAGGGCATGGGCGCTTTCCAGGGCAGGAATGATCCCTTCCAGACGGCAGCACTGGTGGAATGCAGCGAGCGCTTCGTCGTCGGTCACCGAGGTGTACTGGACACGGCCGATGTCATGCAACCAGGCGTGCTCCGGGCCGATGCCCGGGTAGTCCAGGCCAGCGGAGATCGAGTGTGCGTCAATGATCTGGCCATCGTCGTCCTGCAGCAGGAAGGTCCGGTTGCCGTGCAGCACACCCGGTACGCCGCCGTTCAGGCTGGCCGCGTGCTTGCCGGTCTCGATGCCGTGGCCGGCCGCCTCCACGCCGATGATCTCAACGCTCTTGTCATCCAGGAACGGGTGGAACAGGCCCATGGCATTGGAACCGCCACCGATGCACGCCACCAGGCTGTCCGGCAGGCGGCCTTCCTGGGCTTGCAGCTGGTCACGGGTTTCCTTGCCGATAACGGCCTGGAAGTCGCGGACCATTGCCGGATAAGGGTGTGGACCGGCGACGGTGCCGATCAGGTAGAAGGTGCTGTCGACGTTGGTCACCCAGTCGCGCAGGGCTTCGTTCATCGCATCCTTCAGGGTGCCGGTGCCGGCCACGACCGGGATCACTTCAGCGCCCAACAGCTTCATGCGGAACACGTTGGCCTGCTGGCGTTCGATGTCGGTGGTGCCCATGTAGATCACGCAGTCCAGGCCAAAACGCGCAGCCACGGTGGCGGTCGCCACCCCGTGCATGCCAGCGCCGGTTTCGGCAATGATACGTTTCTTGCCCATGCGTCGCGCCAAAAGGATCTGGCCGATGCAGTTGTTGATCTTGTGCGCGCCAGTGTGGTTCAGCTCTTCGCGCTTGAGATAAATCTTCGCGCCGCCACAGAATTCGGTCAGACGTTCGGCAAAATAGAGCGGGCTCGGACGACCGACGTAGTCGCGCTGGAAGTACGCCAGCTCTTCCTTGAATGCCGGATCTTCCTTGGCCGCTTCGTATTCGCGGGCCAGGTCAAGGATCAGTGGCATCAGGGTTTCAGCGACGTAACGGCCGCCAAACGCGCCGAACAGGCCGTTGGCGTCAGGGCCGTTGCGCAGATTAGTCTGGGTCATGGGGCGCTCCAATTGAATGCGTGATATGACAATGGGCTTAACTCTACCCCTGACGCCAGGCTCTGAAAACCGATAAGATCGCCACAACCTGTCAGGAAAACTCACAGATATCATGAGCCACGATCTGCCACCCCTGAACGCCTTGCGCGCCTTCGAAGCCACTGCCCGCCTGAACAGCGTCAGCCAGGCTGCCGAGCAGCTGCATGTCACCCACGGTGCTGTCAGTCGCCAACTGAAGGTGCTTGAAGAACACCTCGGGGTGAGCCTGTTCACCAAGGAAGGCCGTGGCCTGAAACTCACAGATGCCGGCATGCGTTTACGCGATGCCAGCGCCGACGCCTTCGAACGCCTGCGCACGGTGTGCGCCGAGCTCACGCAAAGCACTGCCGATGCACCGTTCGTCCTGGGCTGCTCAGGAAGCCTGCTGGCACGCTGGTTCATACCGCGCCTGGGCCGACTGAACGCTGATCTGCCTGATTTGCGCCTGCACCTGTCAGCCGGCGAAGGCGATCTCGATCCCCGTCGCCCCGGCCTGGATGCCCTGCTCGTATTTGCCGAACCGCCCTGGCCCGCTGATATGCAGGTCTTCGAACTGGCCAGCGAACGGATCGGCCCGGTCATGAGCCCACGGTTCGCCGGTTATGAGCACCTGGAAACAGCGCCGGCTGCAGCGCTGCTCACTGAACCCTTGCTGCATACCACTTCGCGACCGCAAGCCTGGCCCAGTTGGGCGCAGCAAAGCGGCCTCGACGCCAAAGCGTTGAAGTACGGCCAAGGTTTCGAGCATTTGTATTATTTGCTGGAAGCGGCCGTAGCCGGACTGGGTGTTGCGATTGCTCCCGAGCCGCTGGTGGCCGAGGACCTGAAGGCGGGTCGCCTGGTCGCCCCTTGGGGATTTTGCGAAACACCCGCTCAACTGGCCCTGTGGCTACCCAAGCGCGCCGCGGACGGGCGCGCCAGGCAACTGGCGCAATGGCTCAAGACTGAGCTGCGCCAGACAGATCATTCCCCGCGCTTAAACAGCAAATAGGCCGCCAACAGGCCCAGCGCACCAACGGCAACACCAGCAGTCGTCCAAGGGTGTTCCTGCGCGTAATCCCGAGTGGCAATTCCGGTTTCACGGGTTTTGACCTTGACCTCTTCATAGGCATCCGAGAGCAGATGGCGTGAATGCCTCAGAGCGTTCTCGGCATTGCCTTTAAGCACCTTGAGGGTTTTACGCGACTCGTCCGAGGCGTCGTCCTTCAGGCTTTCCAAGGATTTGAGCAGACTCTCGATCTCCGCTTCCATGCTTTGCAATGAGGCTTTACGTAACGAGCTGTTGGCCATGGTGGCTCTCCTGCATTGTTGATGAGTGGCGTGTGTTGGTTGGGACTTCAGGGACTCGAGAAAGTGCAGTAAATGTGAGTATCAATGTCGCAACGACCGAAGGAAGTAAGACAGAAAATCACTGCTAGGCTGTATTTCACACCCTAAGGAGAACGCCATGACTGACCATCACACCTATAAGAAAGTCGAACTCGTCGGCTCGTCCACCAGTAGTATTGAAGACGCGATCAACAACGCACTGGCCGAGGCCAACAAAAGTCTCAAGTACATGGAATGGTTCGAAGTCACTGAGACCCGTGGCCATATCAAGGATGGCAAGGCTGCGCACTTCCAGGTGACACTCAAGGTCGGGTTCCGGATTGCCAGTAGCTGACGTTGGTTCTAGTCTGTTGAACTTGAGCGCTGGCCGAATGCCATAAGGAATGGCAGTGCGCTAGATGCGTTTCCGGCCAATGGCTGGATGCCTTTTTTTGATCCGACCAGAGAAATGCGACTGATGAAGAAATTTATTTTGGCGGTAGGCTTGTTGAGCCTGGTGGGTACTGCCTTTGCTGATAACGGCAAAAATTGCGAAGAATTGAAAGCCGAAATCGCAGCAAAGCTCGACGCCAAGGGCATTTCCGGCTATTCGCTGGAAATTGTCGACAAAGGCAATGCGTCTGGCGGGAAAATCGTCGGCACCTGCGAGAAGGGCAGCAAGGAAATAGTCTATAAGCGGTAGCACCAGAAAACGGTAGCCCCAACCGATTGCCAGCAAAAAGCCGACGCCATCGCGTCAGCTTTTTTGCGGTCAACGTGTTCAGCCCTTCATGACTTGCGCCAGCAGCTCATAGGAATGCAGCCGATCCGCATGTTCGTACAGGTCGCAGGTAAAAATCAGCTCGTCGGCTTGGGTCTGCTCGATCAGCACGTCCAGCTTGGCGCGGATTTTTTGCGGGCTGCCGATCATCGCCAATCCCAGGAAATCGCTGACCGCCTCTTTCTCATGAGGCAACCACAGCCCGTCCATCGTCTTCACCGGCGGGCGCTGCACCAGGCTCTGACCACGCATCAGCGCAAGAATACGCTGGAATACCGAGGTCGCCAGATAGTCGGCTTGTTCATCCGTGTCGGCGGCGACCAGAGGCACGCCAAGCATCACGTACGGCTTGTCCAGCACGGCGGAAGGCTTGAAGTGATTGCGGTAGACGCGAATGGCCTCATGCATGAAGCGCGGAGCGAAATGTGACGCGAACGCATAAGGTAAACCGCGCTCCCCTGCCAGCTGCGCACTGAAAAGGCTTGAGCCCAGCAACCAGATCGGCACATTCGTGCCGGTACCCGGCATTGCGATGACGCGCTGGTCCGGGGTGCGCGGGCCGAGATAACGCACCAGTTCGGCCACATCTTCCGGGAAGTCGTCGGCACTGCCGGAACGTTCGCGACGCAGCGCACGGGCCGTCATCTGGTCGGAACCGGGCGCACGGCCAAGCCCCAGGTCGATGCGCCCTGGATACAGACTTTCCAGCGTGCCGAATTGTTCGGCGATGACCAGCGGTGCATGGTTTGGCAGCATTACCCCACCGGACCCGACACGGATGGTCGACGTACCACCGGCCAGATAGCCAAGCAGCACGGAGGTTGCAGAACTGGCAATACCGTCCATGTTGTGATGTTCAGCCACCCAAAAGCGGTTATAGCCGAACTTCTCGACGTGCTGCGCCAGGTCCAGCGAGTTGCGCAACGACTGGGCGGCGCTGCCGTTTTCGCGCACGGGCACCAGGTCGAGGGTCGAGAATTTGATATCGGACAGTCGTTTCATAAACCTGCTTCTCCAATTGAGGGCGCAGGTTTTTTTACAAACGAAAACCTGCCGAATCCATAAGCGTGTTTCATGCAATGAGGGCATATACCCGAGTTTCAATAGCAAGGCGAAATTTAGCGACAAAAAACCGAACGATCAGATGCGCTGAACTTTGCTCCCCGGTCTACCCTCAGAACCCTAACGACCGAAACCACAACGGCGCGACGCTTCGCGCCGGATCTTGAGGAGACAGGCATGGCTATCACCAAGAAAGCATCGGCCCATTGGGAAGGTGATCTGAAAACCGGCATCGGTTCGATTTCCACCGAAACCGGTGTGCTCAGGGACGCGCCCTATGGCTTCAAGGCCCGCTTTGAGGGCGGAAAGGGCACAAACCCGGAGGAGTTGATCGGTGCGGCCCATGCGGGCTGTTTCTCCATGGCGTTTTCGATGATTCTCGGTGAGGCCGGCCTCAAGGCCGACAGCATCGATACCAACGCCGAAGTGACCCTGGACCAGGTAGAAGGTGGTTTCGCGATCACGGCCGTGAAATTGATCCTCAAGGCAAAAATCCCCGGCGCGAGCCAGGCGCAGTTCGATGAGTTGAGCAACAAGGCCAAAGAGGGTTGTCCGGTCTCCAAGGTGCTGAATGCGAAAATCAGCCTGGATGCGACGCTGGTCAACTAAGTTCGCATGATCGCAGCCTTCGGCAACTCTTGATCCTGTAGGAGTTGCCGCAGGCTGCGATCTTTTTTGATTTGAAACAGATTTGCCCGGTAAAACTGTGGTCGAATAAATGACAGCAGCACAAACGCATGACCTATGCGCGCTGCCTCAAGGAGCTTCAACCATGAAACGTTTTACCTTGGCGATTATCTGCTGCGCCCTGGCCACTTCGGCCCTGGCGGCACCCAAACCTTGTGAAGAGCTCAAGGCCGAAATCGAAGCCAAGATCCAGGCCCGAGGCGTGACGTCCTACACCTTGGAAATCGTTACCAACGACGAAGTGCACGATCAGAACATGGTCGTTGGCTCCTGCGACGGCGGCACCAAGAAAATCATTTACCAGAAGAATGACCGCTGACCTGAATCAAGGCACACAGTTGATCTGGCTCGCTTCGGCGACGATCTCGCGCCTGGCGTTATACAGGCGCGCTTCAGGGGTGAACGCCATGGAACGGGCTTGTAACAGATAACGCTGACCGGCTTCGAAATGATCGTATTTAACGATTATGTAGCATAGCCGCTCCGTAGTACCGCCGAACAAGTCCGAGCTCCCGCCTGGCACTTCAAAATCGAAGCGCACGGTCAGCTCGTGGCTACCGGGAGTGACCTGGAAAAAACGCCCGTCACGCAAGCGCTGGTTATCCAGTCGCTCCGCCATCAGCAATTTATCGTTAGGAAATGGCGTAGAGAAGTCTACCCACGCCATGTGCCGATTGGCCGCCGGCATAGGCGTCGAACAGCCGGCCACGGCACTTGCAGCCAGTAACAGCATCAACCTGCGCATGATAAATATCCCTATGTCAGGATATTCAGGATAGCGCCGATCAGGATCGTTGACAGCCCGCTGGTGTGCCCTGGCCAATCACTTTTCGCTGTTGATCATACAGCTTGGCCCATGGCCGGAAACCAATATTCCCCGCCTGCAATTGATAGCGCTCGCCTGCATTGAAGTCGTTGAATTTCACATTCATCTGACAGTCTCGCCACAGCGGTTGCGCATCGGGACCGATATTGGTGGGCTGGACGGGGAACTGGTAGCGAACGGTCAACTCATGGCTGCCGGGTTGAACCTCGAAATAGCGCTTGTCGGTTGCCGCTTTGTTGTCCACTTCAAGCGCCAGCAGGGCCGTGTCTTCCTGATGTGACTCCAGATCGATCCAGGCTTGCGTCGGATCATGGCGAGGTAATCCGAATCCAGCACATCCGGCCAGCATCAGCAGGCCTCCCGTCAGCATCAACTTGCGCATAGCGGAGCTCCAGTCAAGCGGGATAGTCTTGCGAGCAGACTTTCCAGGGATTTTTTTATTTTGATCAGGCCGCATCGAAGCCTTGGGTTACTTGATCGCGTTTTACGCATTTTGTTTCCGGGTGTGCTGTTTTTGTTACTCAACGGTTGTTCCAGCGTCAGCTACTACAGCCAGTTGGCCAGTGGTCAACTGCAACTGCTGCGGGCCCGGGAACCCGTTGCCCGCGTCATTGCCGACCCACAGCGCGATCAGAAATTGCGCGCGCACCTGGTCCAATCACAAAAAGCCAGGACCTTTGCCAGCCAGCAACTGCACCTGCCGGATAATCAGAGTTACCGCCTGTATGCCGACATTGGCCGTCCCTACGTGGTCTGGAACGTGTTTGTCACACCGGAATTTTCCCTGAAGCCACAAAACCACTGCTTCCCCGTCGCCGGTTGCGTGGCTTATCGCGGCTATTACAGCCAGAGTGCGGCTCGCGGTGAGGCGGCGCTGCAGCGCATGCAAGGCATGGACGTGTCCATCGGTGGAGTAGAGGCCTATTCGACCCTGGGGTGGTTCAACGATCCGATCATGAACTCAATGATGGGCTGGGGTGATGAACGACTGGCCACGCTGATCTTTCATGAACTCGCGCATCAGCGTGTTTATGTGAAGGATGACACTGAGTTCAACGAGTCATTCGCCACCTTTGTCGAGCAGGAAGGCACCCGCCAATGGCGGGCTTACCGTAGCCTTCCACCCGTAAACAGAACACAGGAGAAACAACGGGGCCAATTCATTCAGCTGATTCTGGACACCCGCACCCGGCTTGAAAAGCTATACACCCTGCCGCTGCCGCCCGAACAAATGCGCCAGCGTAAAGCTGAGGCGTTCGAACAGTTGCGCGCCGAATACCGCCAGATGCGTGATGAACAATGGGCCGGGGACAAACGCTACGACGCTTGGATTAATGCGCCGATGAACAATGCACGATTGCTGCCGTTCGGTCTGTATGACCAATGGGTGCCGGCGTTTGCGGCGTTGTTCAGGCAAGTAGGTGGGGATTGGGTGAAGTTTTATGCACAGGTCGAAAAGTTGGGTGCGTTGCCGGTTGAACAGCGTAAAGCGGCATTGAAGGCATTGTAGGAGCCAGGCTTGCCGGCGAACCAGGCGCCGCGGTTGTACCTGTTGAACCGCGTTATCGTTCTTCGCGGGCAAGCCTCGCTCCTATAGGCGAATTGGGCGCCGCGGTGTGTCTGTTGCCCCGCGTCATCGTTTTTCGCCGGCAAGTCGGATCGCCGTCCGCTCGCTCCTACTCGCGCAAAAACGCCTGATGCATCTCGTCCAACGTTTCAAAATGATAAGTTGGCGCTTCGGCACTCAACTCCTCCCGGCTACCAAACCCATAACCCACCGCTGCCGCATCCAGCCCGTTACTGCGCGCGCCGATCAGGTCGTGCTTACGGTCGCCGATCATCAGGGTACTGGCCGGGTCGAGGCCTTCTTCGGCCATCAGGTGGGCGATCAGTTCGACCTTGTTGGTCCGGGTGCCGTCCAGTTCGCTGCCATAGATCACCTTGAAGTGTTTGGCGAAGTCGAAATGGCGAGCGATTTCCCGGGCGAAAACCCAGGGTTTAGAGGTCGCGATGTACAGCTGTCGTCCTTGCCCACCCAGGGTTTCGAGCAGCGGTGTAACACCGTCGAATACGCGGTTTTCATAAAGC
Source organism: Pseudomonas sp. G5(2012) (assembly GCF_000408945.1). Classification (NCBI taxonomy): domain Bacteria; kingdom Pseudomonadati; phylum Pseudomonadota; class Gammaproteobacteria; order Pseudomonadales; family Pseudomonadaceae; genus Pseudomonas; species Pseudomonas sp. G5(2012). Next base: position 221,381 of record NZ_APIO01000044.1, on the reverse strand, counting down.
CCGGTAACCTTGAAGCGTTCCCGATAGAAGTTCACCGCCTCCCAGGCCCTGGGCTCGTCAAAGCTATAAAACTGCATGAAAGCCTGTAACAAGGGCGGACCGATGAAGTGTTCGAGTTTGGTCAGGTCGGGTTCATCGATGCCCAGCTTACCCAGGGCAAACTGGATCGAACGGGTGATGCCTTCGCGCGGGTCGGTCAGGGTGCCATCAAGGTCAAACAGAACGGTTTGGTAATGCATGAAGATTCCTGGGCGATAGCGAGACATTTCAGATCTGGTCGTAGCCTTCGGCCAGATGCAAATCCTTGAGCTTCACGTAGTTCGCCGCGCTGTAGGTGAAAAAGGCTTGTTCCTTGTCAGTCAGTGGCCGGATCTGTTTCACCGGGCTGCCCACATACAGGAAACCGCTTTCCAGGCGTTTACCCGGAGGTACCAGGCTTCCGGCACCAATAATAACGTCGTCGGCGACCACCGCGCCGTCCATGACGATGCTGCCCATGCCGATCAGGACCCGGCTGCCCACAGTGCAGCCATGCAGCATGACTTTGTGGGCGATGGTCACGTCGTCGCCAATAAGTAACGGGAAACCATCCGGATTGAACGGCCCGGCATGGGTGATGTGCAGCACACAGCCATCCTGCACGCTGGTACGCGCGCCAATGCGGATGCGGTGCATGTCGCCACGGATCACCGTCAATGGCCATACCGAGCTGTCTTCGCCGATTTCAACATCGCCGATCACCACCGCCGAACTGTCGACAAAAGCGCCTTTGCCGAGCAACGGCGTGTGGTTCTGGTACTTGCGAAGGGACACGATAGGTTCTCTCTCTGTCGCTGATAGCTGCGGTGAGTGTCGATTGTAATTAAGATGGCTGCATGTTTCTTCCAGCCAAGGTGCCAACCGTGAGCGTGAACAACCCTCTTTTGCAGTCCTACGACCTGCCGCCGTTCTCCGCGATCCGTGCCGAGCATGTGCAACCGGCCATTGAACAGATCCTGGCTGACAACCGCGCCGCCATTATCGAGATCCTCAAGACCCAGGGCAAACAACCGACCTGGGCCGGCCTGGTGCTGGCCATGGACGAGCTCAATGACCGCCTGGGTGCGGCGTGGAGTCCGGTCAGCCATTTGAATGCCGTGTGCAACAGTGCCGAACTGCGTGAAGCCTATGAGGCTTGCCTGCCTGCATTGAGCGCCTACTCCACGGAAATGGGCCAGAACCGTGAACTGTTCCAGGCGTATGAGGCCTTGGCCAACAGTCCGGAAGCCGCCGGTTTCGACGTAGCGCAGAAAACTATCCTGGAACACGCCCTGCGCGATTTTCGTCTGTCGGGTATCGACCTGCCGGAAGCCGAGCAGAAGCGCTACGCCCAAGTGCAGAGCAAACTGTCGGAGCTGGGTAGCCGCTTCTCCAATCAATTGCTGGATGCCACCCAGGCCTGGACCAAGCACATCACCGACGAAGCTGCCCTCGCCGGCCTGACCGATTCGGCCAAGGCGCAAATGGCCGCCGCCGCGCAAGCCAAGGACCTCGATGGCTGGCTGATCACCCTGGAATTCCCGAGCTACTACGCGGTAATGACCTACGCCCACGATCGCGCCCTGCGTGAAGAAGTCTACGCTGCGTACTGCACCCGCGCCTCGGATCAGGGCCCGAATGCCGGCCAGAACGACAACGGCCCGGTCATGCAGGAAATCCTCGACCTGCGTCAGGAGCTGGCCAAGCTCCTGGGGTTCGCCAGTTTCTCGGAACTGAGCCTGGCCACCAAAATGGCAGAATCCAGCGATCAGGTGCTGAGCTTCCTGCGCGACCTGGCCAAGCGCAGCAAGCCGTTCGCCGCCCAGGACCTGGAACAGCTCAAGGCCTATGCAGCCGAACAGGGCTGCCCGGACCTGCAAAGCTGGGACAGCGGCTTCTATGGCGAAAAACTTCGCGAACAACGTTACAGCGTTGCCCAGGAAGCCCTGCGTGCCTACTTCCCGATCGATAAAGTACTGGGCGGCCTGTTTGCCATCGTGCAACGCCTGTACGGCATCGAAATCGCCGAGCAGCAAGGCTTCGACACCTGGCACCCGGATGTGCGCCTGTTCGAAATCAAGGAAAACGGCCAGCACGTCGGCCGCTTCTTCTTCGACCTCTACGCCCGCGCCAACAAACGCGGTGGTGCCTGGATGGACGGTGCCCGCGATCGTCGCCGCACCGCCGAAGGGGTGCTGCAAAGCCCGGTGGCCAACCTGGTGTGCAACTTCACTCCGGCCGACAGCGGCAAGCCTGCGCTGCTGACCCACGATGAAGTCACCACTCTGTTCCACGAGTTCGGTCATGGCCTGCATCACCTGCTGACCCGCGTCGAACACGCCGGGGTGTCCGGCATCAACGGTGTGGCCTGGGACGCGGTCGAGCTGCCAAGCCAATTCATGGAAAACTGGTGCTGGGAGCCCGAGGGGCTTGCGCTGATCTCCGGTCACTATGAAACCGGCGAACCACTGCCCCAGGACCTGCTACAGAAAATGCTGGCGGCGAAAAACTTCCAGTCCGGCCTGATGATGGTTCGCCAACTGGAGTTCTCGCTGTTCGACTTCGAACTGCACGCCACCCATGGTGACGGTCGCAGCGTATTGCAAGTGCTTGAAGGCGTGCGCGACGAAGTGTCGGTGATGCGTCCTCCGGCCTACAACCGCTTCCCTAACAGCTTCGCGCACATCTTCGCCGGTGGTTACGCGGCGGGTTACTACAGCTACAAATGGGCTGAAGTGCTCTCGGCCGATGCTTTCTCCAAATTCGAGGAAGAGGGCGTGCTCAATGCCGACACCGGCCGGGCGTTCCGCGAAGCGATCCTCGCGCGCGGCGGTTCTCAAGAGCCGATGGTGCTGTTCGTCGATTTTCGTGGTCGTGAGCCGTCGATTGACGCACTCTTGCGCCACAGCGGCCTGAGTGAGGGCGCGGCAGCATGAGTGAGAGTCCCGTGATTACCAAACGACGCTTTATCGCCGGCGCGGTTTGTCCAGCCTGCAGCGAGCCGGACAAGTTGATGATGTGGAGCGAAGACGACGTACCGCATCGCGAATGCGTGGCTTGCGGTTACTCCGATACGCTGAATGAACAAGGCCTGTCCGTTCCCAAGGAACTGGGTACCCGGGTCAACACTTCCGCACTCAAGCCTGCGGACACCAAGGTTCAGGCCGTGCAGTTTTTTCCGAATCCGAAGCTGAAGAAAAAGCCTGACGAGCAACACTGAGAGGAAAGCGACACCTCTCACGGCGCAACGCCGTGAGAGGTATTGAGATTCCGTCAAGGCATGGAAATGCTGACGTAGGCTTTGGCCAGCGCCAGCAGTTTCATCATGTCCTCGGCATCAATATCGCCGTCACCATCGACATCTTTTTTGAGGTTACGGATCTTGAATGATTGCCCCCCATCATTTGAGGAGGCGATGAGGGTGGTGGCGTCCAGCAAAGCGGTGCTCGTCGCGAAATTTTTCGTATCCCAAGTCTCTTCTTTCAATGCGAACTGCATCGATACAAGCACTTCATTTGGATCGACGACAGTCGGACCAAGTTTCTGCAAAAAAATACCGCGGCGATTAAACATCGACATAATTAAATCCTTTTAATTAATACTCCAATCAATGCATGGAGCGACCATAACAATACCGGTCGCTGGAGCGTTTCAACCAGACGCGATGTGTATCGTTCAGTGACTTTCGAAACCAAGAGCTGCCCAACGGCACTGGTCACTCGAATCTTTCACGTATACTGTATGGGCATACAGCATGCGAGCCATTCCCATGAACGCGCCATTGCCTCCACGCGGTCGCGGCACCGCCACCAACCCGCATAACCGCTTCGCCCCCCATCGCTCGGTGGCCGAGGACGACGGTTGGTACCAGGAAGCGCCGATGACCCAAGGCACCGAGGTGTCCATCGAGACCGCGAAAACCATCATCACCCGCAATAATTCACCGGACCTGCCCTTCGATCGCTCGATCAACCCTTATCGTGGCTGCGAGCACGGTTGCATCTACTGTTATGCACGGCCCAGTCACGCCTATTGGGACATGTCGCCAGGTCTGGATTTCGAGACGAAGCTGATCGCCAAGACCAATGCAGCGGACATATTGGAAGAACAGCTCTCCAAACGTGGCTATCAATGCGCACCGATTAACCTGGGTTCCAACACCGATCCTTACCAGCCCATCGAGCGCGACTGCAAGATCACCCGCCAAACCCTCGAAGTGCTGCTGCGCTATCGTCATCCGGTAACCATCGTGACTAAAGGCTCGTTGATTCTGCGCGATCTGGACCTGCTGGCCGAACTCGCCCGTCAACGGCTGGTGGCGGTGATGATCAGCCTGACCACGTTGGACGACGAGCTCAAGCGCATCCTCGAGCCCCGCGCGGCGGCCCCCAAGGCCCGGCTGCGGGCGATCAGGGTGTTGCGCGAAGCGGGAGTTCCTGTGGGCGTTCTGTGCTCACCCATGATTCCGATGATCAACGACAGCGAAATCGAAAACCTGCTCACAGAAGCCCATGCCGCTGGAGCACAAAGCGCGGCTTACATGATGCTGCGGTTGCCCCTGGAAGTCGCGCCCCTGTTCGAAGAGTGGCTGGCGGCCCACTATCCGCAACGTGCGGCCCATGTCCTCAGCCTGATTCGCCAGAGCCGTGGCGGCGAGTTGTACGACAGTCGCTTTGGCGCACGCATGCGTGGTGAAGGCCCCTTTGCCGATTTGTTGGCACAACGTTTTGCCAAAGCCATTAAACGCCTGGGGCTCAACCATCGGGAAGGTTTCAACCTGGACTGCGATGCCTTCTGTCCCCCGGGTCGCCAAATGTCGTTGATTTGAGGACAATTAGCCTATGGTTGAGTACGAGGATCGCCCTCAACTTTTTCGCCAGTCACGTTTTTTGTGACCTGGAACACAGGTTCTAGAGCGGTCTTTTCAGTTTGAGTTAAGATTCGACGGCTACCTTGTTCATCGAGTGACTGACGGGTCGATCGACGACCTGGATGTTTTTTTAGACAGCCACTGGCTTCACACCGGACAAAACGGGAATATCCCTGACTCCGCCAAAGAGGATGAATCATGAGTGACAAGGATAAACAGCCGTTGGCTGCGTCGGCTTCTGCCCAACCCGGGGCGGAAAGCGCCGATGCAGCGCTGAAGCATATCGTTGACGGCTTTTTGCATTTTCATCATGAGATCTTTCCACAACAGGAAGAACTCTTCAAAAAACTCGCCACGGCCCAGCAGCCACGGGCGATGTTCATTACCTGCGCTGACTCGCGCATCGTCCCCGAGCTCATCACCCACAGCTCGCCGGGCGACCTGTTCGTCACTCGCAATGTCGGCAACGTCGTACCACCGTACGGCCAGATGAACGGTGGTGTGTCCACCGCCATCGAGTACGCAGTGCTGGCACTGGGCGTGCAGCACATCATCATCTGCGGCCACTCCGATTGCGGAGCGATGCGTGCGGTACTCAATCCCGACAGCCTGGAAAAAATGCCTACGGTCAAAGCCTGGCTGCGGCATGCGGAAGTCGCGAAAACCATGGTGCACGACAACTGCAACTGCGCCGACGAAAACGAACGCATGCACGTCCTCACCGATGAAAATGTCATCGCCCAGTTGCAACACTTGCGGACCCATCCCTCGGTCGCCTCGCGCATGGCGAACGGTCAACTGTTCATCCATGGCTGGGTCTATGACATCGAAACCAGCGAAATCAAAGCTTACGACGCGGATCAGGGTCGTTTCCTGCCGCTCGACGGCAGCCATCCGATTCCGGTGGCGACGCCCAAAGCGCGCTTCTAAATCCTCCTAACCATCTGTGTGGTTTGATGCCGGCCGCTGTTGCAGCGGTCCGGCCTTGCCATGCCTGAAGAAAACTTCGGGAGAATCATCATGCGTGCTGCGCAACTTAAAACAGTGCTGCCACGGGAGCTTTTGGCTTCGGTGGTGGTGTTTCTGGTCGCCCTGCCATTGTGCATGGGCATTGCCATTGCTTCGGGACTGCCACCAGCCAAAGGCCTGATCACGGGGATCATCGGTGGACTGGTAGTCGGTTGGCTGGCCGGCTCGCCATTGCAAGTCAGTGGTCCTGCGGCAGGTCTGGCGGTGCTGGTGTTCGAACTGGTACGCCAGCATGGCGTGGTCATGCTCGGGCCGATCCTGCTGTTGGCGGGCTTTTTACAGTTGGTCGCTGGTCGCTTGAAACTCGGCTGCTGGTTTCGCGTGACAGCACCTGCCGTTGTCTACGGCATGCTCGCCGGGATCGGGGTGCTGATCGTCCTGTCACAGCTGCACGTGATGCTGGACGCCACGCCCAAGCCCTCGGGGCTGGATAACCTGGCAGCCTTCCCGGCCGCCGTGGCTCAGGCTTTGCCATCCTTTGGCTGGCAGGCCGGTTTGCTTGGGTTGGGAACGATCGCAGTCATGTGGTTGTGGGAAAAGCTGCGTCCCCATTCCCTGCGCTTCGTTCCCGGCGCGCTACTGGGGGTTGGGATCGCCACCGTCGTCAGCCTGGCCTTGGCGCTGCAAGTCAAACGGGTGGAAGTACCCGCAAACCTGTCCGAAGCCATCGATTGGCTTAAACCTGCCGACTTGCTGAACCTGGCTGACCCTGCGTTGCTGATTGCCGCATTCGCGGTCGCATTCATTGCCAGCGCCGAAACCTTGCTATCCGCTGCCGCAGTCGACCGCATGCACAGTGGTCAACGCTCGGACTTCGACCGCGAGCTGTCCGCCCAAGGCGTTGGCAACATGCTTTGCGGAATGCTCGGCGCGTTGCCGATGACCGGAGTGATCGTACGCAGCTCGGCCAATGTCCAGGCCGGTGCCAGCACGCGTTACTCGACGATTTTCCATGGATTATGGCTGCTGGCGTTCGTAATGTTGTTGTCGAGCGTGCTGCAAAGCATTCCCGTGGCGAGCCTGGCCGGTGTGTTGGTTTACACCGGTTTCAAACTGGTGGATCTCAAGGCTTTTCGCGGTTTGGGTCGATACGGTCGAATGCCGATGTTCACCTACGCCACGACAGCGCTGGCGATCATCTTCACCGACTTGCTGACGGGCGTGCTGGTCGGCTTCGGCTTGACCTTGGTGAAGCTGGCGCTGAAAGCCTCACGACTGAAAATAAGCCTGATCGACCTTCCGCAGGACGGCGAAATGGAGCTGCGTCTGGTGGGGGCGGCGACCTTTCTCAAGGTGCCGGCGTTGACCCGGGTACTGGGTAGCATTCCGGCAGGTGCGACGGTGCATGTGCCACTCAATAACCTGAGCTACATCGACCATTCGTGCCTGGAATTGCTGGAGGAATGGGGACGGGCGAATGCGACCAAGGGCTCGAAATTGTTGATCGAGTCGCGCGGGTTGAAGCGAAGGCTGGAGGGCCGGGTGCGGACCAATATCGGAATTGGTGCGGCTGGCTGAATAACCCACCTGTAGGAGCGAGCCTGCTCGCGATGGACCAAAGAACACCGCGGGGTGTCAGAATACCCGCGGAATCGTTGTCGACCATCGCGAGCATGCTCGCTCCTACAAGGGTAATGCGAACCTACGCCACCGGCTGTTCCAGCTCCAGGCCCACACCCAGGCGGCGGGACATGCACGGCCAGCGCTTCCATGCGGCGCCGGTGTCCGGGCTGCTGAGTTTCTCGCGGTAGGCTTCGACCGACTCCAGCGCAAAGCTTTCGTCGTTGAGCATCTCGTCCACAGCGTGATGCACCGCCTCGTCCAGTTGGTTGGCGAACTCCTCACCGATCAACTGGTGAGCAATCAGGTTGGCGACAGTCATGTCCAAGGGGATCAGTGGCTGGCCAAGATGCTTGATGTACAGGTCGTTGACCTCTTCGACGAACCGGTGCGCCAGATAGGCTTCGTCCAGCAGGCTGTCGAGCCCGACGTGCCCGGCCATGATCGCCGGCGGCTGGAGGAAGTACTGTTCGGCGATTTTCAGCACCGGTTTTACCTGCGATTCGATACCCGCTTCCCTGGCGACTTCATTGGCTGCATCCAGCAGATCAGGTACTTCCTCAATGTAGGCGGCGACAAAACGTGTCAGGACGCCGTTGGCATCCGCCTCCGGTAATTGGATCGCGCGGTGTAGGTGAGGCAGTTGGTTTTCCAGCTGACGCGTCAGCAGGCCGCTCTCGGCTTCGTGTTGTTGTGCTTTTTGGATCTGCTCGCGCAATGCGGCGGTGTTCATGAAAACTCCAGGAAACAAGGCAATGAAATAGGGAAGACATAACTTAGCTGGCATACGAAAAATGCTAAGACGCATTTGTCATAATTATTTCATCCTTGAGACGCCTCCGTTATATCGGTTTGCCACCACTCGTCTGCATCCTTCTCCATTCGTGCCCTGCAAAGCAAGTTAATGCTGTTTCAGATGATTTACGCCAGCACATTGCGAGGTGGGAGTCGCTGTCTATACTCGGGTTGGAATGGAGTTAGCTGATGACGCCCGACTGCAATGCAGCAAGGCCCGGCGATTCAAGTTCGTAGTCTGATGCAGCCGCTCCCTTGCCGCAGGTGAAAGCCGGCGGGATAACAAGAACGATAAGGGGAACCCGCAATGATGCGACATCCACATGTCTGGATGGGCCTCCTGTTGTGGTCGATTTTCAGTCAGGCACAAGCGGCCTGGACTGTGAATATGGCGCCTGGAGCGACTGAAATCAGTCACGCTGTGTTTGACCTGCACATGACCATTTTCTGGATCTGTGTAGTGATCGGCATCATCGTCTTTGGCGCCATGTTCTGGTCGATGATCTTGCACCGCCGCTCTACCGGGCAGGTGGCGGCAAAATTTCACGAAAGTACCACCGTCGAAATTCTCTGGACCATCGTGCCCTTCATTATTCTGGTGGCCATGGCGGTTCCGGCGACTGCCACCCTGATCAAGATGTACGACGCCAGTGAGCCGGATATCGATATCCAGGTCACCGGCTATCAGTGGAAATGGCATTACAAGTACCTGGGCCAGGACGTTGAGTTCTTCAGCAACCTGGCCACTCCCGCCGATCAGATCCACAACAAGGAAGCCAAGAGCGAGCATTACCTGCTCGAGGTCGACAAGCCCCTGGTGCTTCCGATCGGCGCCAAGGTGCGCTTCCTGGTGACCTCTGCCGACGTGATTCACTCCTGGTGGGTGCCGGCCTTCGCGGTCAAGCGCGATGCGATCCCGGGGTTCGTCAACGAAGCCTGGACCCGTGTCGAAAAGCCCGGTGTCTACCGCGGCCAATGCGCCGAGCTGTGCGGCAAGGATCATGGGTTCATGCCGATCGTGGTTGAGGTCAAGGACAAGCCCGATTACGAAAAGTGGCTGGCTGAACGCAAGGCAGAGGCTGCACAACTCAAGGAGCTGACCAGTAAGGAATGGACCCTCGACGAGCTCAAAGAGCGCGGCGACAAGGTCTATCACACCGCCTGCGTGGCCTGTCACCAGGCCGAAGGCCAGGGCCTGCCGCCCATGTTCCCGGCTCTCAAGGGCTCGAAAATCGCCACCGGCCCCATCAAGGATCACCTGAGCATTGTCTTCCACGGCAAGCCTGGCACCGCCATGGCGGCGTTCGGCAAGCAACTGTCGGAAGTCGATATCGCAGCGGTCGTGACCTACGAGCGTAACGCCTGGGGCAACAACAAGGGCGACATGGTCACCCCCAAAGAAGTGCTGGAGCTGAAACAGGCGGAAAGCAAATGACCCAGTTTATTGCGCACCCAAGGAACCCGTCGGGGCAGCACGCCCCGACCTGCCCAGCCCATCTGCTTGCAGGAGACAGGACATGACTGTTGTAGTCGATGACCATGTTCAGACCGGCACCGCACACGAACATGCCCACGGCCCTGCCAAAGGCCTGATGCGCTGGGTGCTGACGACCAACCACAAGGACATCGGTACGCTGTACCTGTGGTTTGCGTTTTCCATGTTCCTGCTCGGCGGCTCGTTCGCGATGGTGATTCGCGCCGAACTGTTCCAGCCGGGGTTGCAGATCGTCCAGCCGGAATTCTTCAACCAGATGACCACCATGCACGGCCTGGTGATGGTCTTCGGTGCGGTGATGCCGGCCTTCGTCGGCCTCGCCAACTGGATGGTTCCGCTGATGATCGGCGCACCCGACATGGCGCTGCCGCGGATGAACAACTTCAGCTTCTGGCTGTTGCCAGCGGCATTCATCCTGCTGGTTTCGACCCTGTTCACCCCAGGAGGCGGACCCAACTTCGGCTGGACGTTCTACGCGCCGCTGTCGACGACGTACGCGCCGGAAAGCGTGACCTTCTTCATCTTCGCCATCCACTTGATGGGGATCAGTTCGATCATGGGTGCGATCAACGTGATCGCCACCATCCTCAACCTGCGCGCCCCCGGCATGACTCTGATGAAAATGCCGCTGTTCGTCTGGACCTGGCTGATCACCGCGTTCCTGCTGATCGCGGTAATGCCGGTACTGGCCGGTTGCGTGACGATGATGCTGATGGACATCCACTTCGGTACCAGCTTCTTCAGCGCCGCCGGTGGCGGTGACCCGGTGCTGTTCCAGCATGTGTTCTGGTTCTTTGGCCACCCCGAGGTGTACATCATGATCCTGCCGGCCTTTGGTGCCGTCAGCTCGATCATTCCGGCCTTCTCGCGCAAGCCGCTGTTCGGCTACACCTCGATGGTCTACGCCACGGCGAGTATCGCGTTCCTGTCGTTCATCGTCTGGGCGCACCACATGTTCGTGGTCGGTATCCCGCTGGTGGGTGAGCTGTTCTTCATGTATGCCACGTTGTTGATCGCGGTACCCACCGGGGTCAAGGTGTTCAACTGGGCCAGTACCATGTGGCAAGGCTCGCTGACCTTCGAGACGCCGATGCTATTCGCGGTGGCGTTCGTGATCCTGTTCTCCATCGGCGGTTTCTCCGGACTGATGCTGGCCATCGCCCCGGCGGATTTCCAGTACCAGGATACGTATTTTGTGGTCGCGCACTTCCACTACGTGCTGGTGCCGGGTGCAATCTTCGGGATCTTCGCCTCGGCCTATTACTGGATGCCGAAGTGGACCGGCCACATGTACGACGAAACCCTCGGCAAGCTGCATTTCTGGCTGTCGTTCATCGGCATGAACTTGGCTTTCTTCCCAATGCACTTCGTCGGGCTTGCGGGCATGCCTCGACGGATTCCGGACTACAACCTGCAATTCGCCGACTTCAACATGGTGTCGTCGATCGGCGCCTTCATGTTCGGTGCAACGCAGATTTTCTTCCTGTTCATCGTGATCAAGACCATTCGCGGTGGCCCGCCAGCACCGGCCAAACCGTGGGATGGGGCCGAAGGCCTGGAGTGGAGCGTTCCCTCACCGGCGCCGTATCACACCTTCACCACGCCGCCGGAAGTGAAATGAAATGAGCGCCATGGCCTTTGTGGGAGCGAGCCTGCTCGCGAAAAACGATGACGCGGTCTACCTGCCAAACCGTGGCGTCTGCTTCGCGAGCAGGCTCGCTCCCACAGGGCTCTCGGCGCAGGTGAGAAATCATGGCTGACTCGATTTCGATGAAGAAACTGGTCACCCGCCTGTTACTGGTGGTGGTAGCGATGTTTGTCTTCGGTTTTGCCCTGGTGCCGATCTACGACGTGATGTGCAAGGCATTCGGCATCAACGGCAAGACCGCCGGGCAGTATGAGGGTGAGCAAACGGTCGATACCTCGCGACAGGTTCGCGTGCAGTTCCTGTCGACCAACTCCGCCGACATGTCCTGGGATTTCTATCCCAAGCATGATGAATTGACGGCCAACCCCGGGGCAGTGAACGAGATGATCTTCATCGCGCACAACCCTACCAATCGCCCGATGAGCGCTCAGGCGGTGCCGAGCATCGCGCCCAGCGCGGCGGCGGCGTACTTCCACAAGACCGAATGCTTCTGCTTCACCCAACAAGTGCTGCAGCCCGGTCAACGAATCGAGATGCCGGTACGTTTCATCGTTGACCGTGACATGCCCAAGGATGTGAAGCACCTGACGCTGTCCTACACGCTGTTCGATATCACCGCCCGACATCCACCGGTCGCAGTAAATACTGGCGGTTGAGCGTGCCCGATAAGGAGAACAATAAATGGCAACTCATGAACATTATTACGTTCCGGCCCAGAGCAAATGGCCGATCATCGCTACGGTCGGGATGTTCGTCACGGTGCTCGGCCTGGCCATCTGGTTCAACGATCTGAAAGCGGCGCGGCCGGAATCCCACGGCCCGCTGATCTTTTTCGTCGGTGGCCTGTTGCTGGCCTACATGCTCTTTGGCTGGTTCGGTACGGTGATCAAGGAAAGTCGCGGCGGCTTGTACAGCGCGCAGATGGATCGCTCGTTCCGCTGGGGAATGAGCTGGTTCATTTTCTCGGAGGTGATGTTCTTCATCGCCTTTTTCGGTGCGCTGTTTTATGTGCGCCACGTCTCCGGCCCGGCACTCGGCGGTGAAGGCACCAAAGGCCTCGCCCACATGCTGTGGCCTGCCTTCGAGTGGACCTGGCCACTGCTGAACAACCCCGATTCCAAGCTGTTCCCACCACCGAAGGAGGTCATCAGCCCCTGGGGATTGCCGCTGCTCAATACCGTGATACTGGTGACCTCCAGCGTCACGGTGACCATCGCCCACCATGCCTTGAAGAAGGGCCATCGCGGCGCGCTGAAAATCTGGCTGGCGCTCACGGTGCTGCTGGGCGTTGCGTTCCTCGGCTTTCAGGCCGAAGAGTACATGCACGCCTATAACGAACTGGGCTTGACCCTGGGTTCGGGCATCTACGGCGCCACGTTCTTCATGCTCACCGGATTCCACGGCGCCCACGTGACGATCGGCACCATCATCCTGTTCGTGATGCTGATGCGGGTCATGCGTGGGCACTTCGACAGCGAACATCAGTTCGGCTTCGAGGCAGCGAGTTGGTACTGGCACTTCGTGGATGTGGTGTGGATCGGGCTGTTTGTTTTCGTCTATGTGCTGTAGGAGCGAGCATGCTCGCGATGGTATCCAACGATAACGCGGGGAACCTGATACCCCGCGATGCTTTCGAGTTTTTCGCGAGCATGCTCGCTCCTACGGTTACCAGGGTGCGTGAGATACAAGCTGGCCGCTGAAAAAGCCCCAGGCGATCAAGCCGACGGTAATGGCGGCCAGTGCTACACGAACACTCAAGGCAATGACGAGGCGGTTCGAGCTGCTGTCGTCCTTGACCAGAAAAAACAGGCCGCTGAACAGGCTGACAACCGTGGCAATCAGCATCAGGACGATGGCTGCTTTGAGCATGGTGGGACTCCGGGGGACAAGCGATGCATCTGAGTATAGCTATCGCGACGACCGACTTTCTGGCGATGCCATGAAGCGCTTTCGGCCGGGCATCATTCCGACATTGGTGGTTGCGCTGTTGCTGCCCCTGCTGGTGTCGCTTGGGTTCTGGCAATTGAGCCGGGGTGCGGAGAAAAGCGCGCTACTGCAAACCTATACTGAACGCCGGGCTGCAGAACCGATGGCCAGCACCGAGCTGCAACACACGGCAGACCCGGCCTTCAGACGGATTCACCTGCATGGCCAGTTCGATGCCGCGCACAGCCTGTTGCTGGATAACCGTCAGCGTGGCGGAAAAGTCGGGGTCGAGCTGCTGCAACCGTTTCAGGATCAGGCAACTGGGCTGTGGCTGCTGGTCAATCGCGGCTGGCTGCCTTGGCCCGACCGCCGGACGCCGCCGCGATTCACTACACCGACCGATGCCTTGAGTCTCGATGCATGGGTCTACGTTTCACCCGGCGCGACCTTCCAGCTCCACGCCGACCCAAGCACCAGCACTTGGCCAAAACTACTCACGGCCATTGACCCGAATGCACTCTGGGCAGCCCTGGGCCGTGAAGGCTTTGCCTACGAATTACGCGCAGAAACCGGGCCCGCGACGTACCAGGCCGATTGGCCGGTAGTGGCCATGGGGCCGGAAAAACACATCGCTTATGCCGTGCAGTGGTTCGCCATGTCGATCGCCCTGTTCGGTCTTTACCTCTACCTCGGCTGGCACAACGCAAAGGAGAAACACCATGGGAGCGGCCATGAATCCACCCAGCATGTCTGAGGCCAAAACGCCGGTGAACCGGCGCAAGGGACGGTTGCAGTTACTGCTGATTGTGCTCGGGGTGGTCGGTCCGATGATCCTGGCCACCGGCATGTACAAACTGAATTTCTGGGTGCCGGAAGGCCGCAGCTATCACGGCGAACTGATCGGCAACGGACAGAGCCGCGCCGACCTTGGCGTACGGGCGCAGGAAAACCGCTGGCAGTTGCTGGTGACGGCACCGAAAGAGTGCTCGGTGGACTGCCAGCAACTGGTTTATCTGGCGCGCCAAATCCAGATCGGCCTGGGTCGCGATGCCGGTCGCGCCAGTCACGCACTGGCGGCGACACAGCCGCTGAGCAGTGATTACGAGACTAAACTTCAACGCGAGTACCCGCAGTTGCAGCGCTATCCACTGGATTTGCCGACCTACACCAAAGGAGCTCAGAGTAATGACTCTCCACACCTGTGGATCATCGATCCCCACGGCAATCTGGTCTTGCGCTACGACCCGTCAGTCAAGGGCAAGGATCTGCTCAATGACCTGCGGCACCTGCTGAAACTGTCGAACATCGGATAAGGGCATCGTCATGGCCAAGCCTGGATTTCGCCTCGCGCTGTTTGCCACCTTTCTGGCACTGATTGTGGTGTTGCTCGGTGCCTATACCCGCCTGACCCACGCAGGCTTGGGCTGTCCGGACTGGCCTGGCTGCTACGGTTTTATCAGCGTGCCCAAAAGCGAAGCACAACTGGCCCATGCCGAATTGCATTTTCCGGACACGCCTGTAGAAGCCCATAAAGGCTGGAACGAGATGATCCACCGCTACTTCGCCGGCACGCTGGGGCTGCTGATATCGGTGTTGGCCGGTAGGGCCTGGGTCCATCGCCGGCATCCAGGGCAACCGGTGAAGCTGCCGTTGTTCCTGCTGGCAGTGGTGTTTGCCCAAGCCGCGTTCGGCATGTGGACGGTGACACTCAAGCTCTGGCCGCAAGTCGTCACCGGACATCTGCTTGGCGGCTTTGCGACCCTGAGCCTGCTGTTTCTGCTGACCTTGCGCCTGTCCGGCGTACTGCCCGCATTGACGGTGCCGCGACGCCTGCAGTACTGGGCGACGGCGGGGCTGTTGCTGGTCATCGGGCAAATCGCCTTGGGTGGCTGGGTCAGCTCCAACTACGCCGCTGTGGCCTGCATCGACTTTCCGACGTGCCACGGGCAATGGCTGCCGCCTGCGGACTTCGCCAATGGCTTTCACCTGACCCAGCACATCGGCCCGAACTACCTCGGCGGGCAACTGGACAGCGACGCCCGCACCGCGATTCACCTGACACACCGGATCGGCGCGTTGTTGGTGACCCTGGTGTTACTTGGCCTCGCCTGGCAACTGAAAGTCGTTGGCATGACGCGACTCGCCGGGTTGGTGCTGATCGCCCTCGCGGCGCAAATCACCCTGGGCATCAGCAACGTGCTGTTGCACCTGCCGCTACCGATTGCCGTCGCCCATAACGCCGGGGGCGCAGCGCTGTTGCTGACGATGGTGTTGGTCAATTACCACGCCCGGACCAGCCTGGTTCGGGTCAAGCAGCCGACACGCTGGCGTTTCAGCCCGCGTAAACATTCAGCCGGGCCCATAACAATAAAAGGAGAGACGCCATGGCGATTCTGATCGGCGAACGTCACAGCCAGGCAATCTGGCGTGACTACCTGGAGCTGACCAAACCAAAAGTGGTGGTGCTGATGCTCATCACTTCACTGGTAGGGATGTTCCTCGCAACGCGCGCCGGAGTGCCGTGGACCGTGCTGGTGTTCGGCAACCTGGGCATTGCCTTGTGTGCGGGCGGTGCGGCAGCGGTCAACCACGTGGTGGACCGCAGGATCGATGCGGTCATGGCTCGCACCCACAAACGGCCACTGGCCGAAGGCCGGGTGTCTCCGGCCGCCGCGCTGACTTTTGCCCTGGTGCTGGCACTGCTTGGCCAGGCCTTGTTGCTGGCCTTCACCAATCCCCTGACAGCATGGCTGACCCTTGCCTCCCTGCTCGGCTACGCAGTGGTCTACACCGGTTTCCTCAAGCGTGCGACGCCGCAGAATATCGTCATCGGAGGCCTGGCCGGGGCCGCTCCGCCGCTGCTCGGCTGGACCGCCGCCACCGGCCACGTCAGCGCCGAACCGCTGCTGTTGGTGCTGATCATCTTCGCCTGGACCCCGCCACACTTCTGGGCCCTTGCGATCCATCGCAAGGAGGAATATGCCAAGGCTGACATCCCAATGCTGCCGGTGACCCACGGCGAGCACTACACCAAGATCCACATCCTGCTTTACACCTGCGCGCTGCTGGCCGTCAGCCTGATGCCCTACGTGATCCACATGAGCGGCTTGCTCTACCTGGTCTGCGCCATCGGTCTTGGCGCCAGATTCCTGCAATGGGCCGTGGTGCTGTACCGTGGCACTCGGCCGCACGCGGCGATCAACACCTTCAAGTACTCTATTTACTACTTGTTCCTGCTGTTCATCGCCCTGCTCGTTGACCACTACTTATTGTTGAACCTATGACCCGAACCCAGAAAACCGTCTTCATCCTTGTCGCCCTGATCGCGCTGGTCCTGGGCCTGACCATCAACAAAGTGCTCTCCGGCAAAGGCCAGGGCGACCCGACGGCACTAATCGACGCGGGGATCATTCTCCTGCCGCAAAGCCGCAACCTGCCGGATGTGAAGATGACCGATCAGGACGGCAAGCCGGTGGCCATCAACGAGCTCAAAGGCAAGTGGAGCCTGCTGTTCTTCGGATACACCTTCTGCCCGGATATCTGCCCGACCACCCTCGCCCAACTGCGCCAGATCAAGAGTGAATTGCCGCCGGAGGCTGTGGATAAGTTGCAGATCGTGCTGGTCAGTGTCGATCCGCACCGCGATACGCCCAAGCAGCTAAAGCAGTACCTGGGCTACTTCGATCCGCAGTTTGTCGGCCTAACGGCGACGTCGACCGAGGATCTGCAAAAGATCGCTAATGCCGTGAGTATCCCGTTCATTCCGGCCGATACAAGCAAGCCGAACTACACGGTCGACCACAGCGGTAACCTCGCGGTCATTGGCCCGGACGGAACCCAGCGCGGCTTCATTCGGGCGCCGTTGAACAATGTGAAGCTGGTGGCGCAATTGCCGGTGATGCTCAACCGCAAATAACCACCATACCGCTCCTACGGGAACGATATTTCAGGCACAAAAAAGGGGACGCTTATGGCGTCCCCTTTTTCGTTGCGTCAGCCAATCAGAACGCAGGCACCACCGCGCCTTTGTACTTTTCGAGAATGAAGGCCTTCACTTCCGGGCTGTGCAGGGCAGCAACCAGCTTCTTCATCGCTTCACTGTCCTTGTCGTCCGGACGGGCAACCAGGATGTTCACATAAGGCGAGTCGCTACCTTCAATGACCAGCGCGTCCTTGGACGGATCGAGCTTGGCTTCCAGCGCGTAGTTGGTGTTGATCAGCGCCAGGTCGACCTGGGTCAGCACGCGCGGGATGGTCGCGGCTTCCAGCTCACGGAATTTCAGGTTCTTCGGGTTCTCGGTAATGTCCTTGACCGTCGACAGGATGTTGTTCGAATCCTGCAACTTGATCACACCGGCCTTGGCGAGCAGCAGCAGCGCGCGGCCACCATTGGTGGCGTCGTTCGGGATCACCACGGTGGCGGTGCTTGGCAGCTCTTCCAGGGTCTTGTACTTGCTGGAGTAAGCACCCAGTGGTTCCAGGTGCACGCCGGCCACCGAGACCAGGTTGGTGCCCTTGGCCTTGTTGAACTCATCCAGGTACGGCTGGTGCTGGAAGAAGTTGGCGTCCAGGCGTTTTTCCGCGACCTGCACGTTCGGCTGGATGTAATCGGTGAAGACTTTAACCTTGAGGTCCACGCCTTGCTGGGCCAGGGCCGGTTTAACGAACTCGAGGATTTCCGCGTGCGGAACCGGAGTCGCGGCGACTGTCAGGGTGTCGGCGGCGTGGGCGGAAAAGGCTGCAACAGCAGCGAATGCGACGAGTAGTTTTTTCATTCAGCTAACTCCTTTTGGGTACCCGCTTGAGGCGCCAGTCTTCGGCGCCTCAAGCGAATGGCCGGCTCATTTGTCATGTACGAGAACGTTTTATTTCCGAGAGAAATGCACAACCAGCTTGTCGCCAACGGTTTGCAGGACCTGCACCAGCACCAGCAGCAGCACCACCGTCACCACCATCACGTCAGTCTGGAAACGCTGGTAGCCGAACCGGATCGCCAGGTCACCCAGACCACCGGCACCGACCACACCGGCCATTGCCGTGTAGGACACCAGTGTAATGGCAGTCACCGTAATCGCCGCGAAAATGCCCGGGCGGGCTTCGGGCAGCAAGGCATTGGTGATGATCTGCCGCGTCGTCGCGCCCATGGCCTGGGTCGCTTCGATGATGCCGCGATCCACTTCGCGCAGAGCGGTTTCCACCAGCCGCGCGAAAAACGGCGTGGCACCGACCACCAGCGGCGGGATCGCGCCGGCGACCCCCAGGGAAGTGCCAGTGATCAACACGGTGAACGGAATCATCACGATCAACAGAATGATGAAGGGCAGCGAACGCAGGATGTTCACCACCAGAGACAACATCGCGTAGACGCCTTTGGCTTCCAGCAACTGACGCGGGCTGCAGAGGAACAACAGCACACCCAGCGGCAGGCCCAGCAACACGGTGAACAGCAGCGAACCACCGAGCATCAGCAGCGTATCACCGGTGGCCAGCCAGATTTCGAACCAGTCGATGTTGGCGAAGAAACTAGTCAGGGCTTCCATTAGCGCAGCACCTCCATGTGAACGTCGGCCGCGGTGAAGCGGGCAAAAGCCGCTTCCATGTCACCACCGGTCACGGCCAGGGTCAGTTGCCCGTAAGGGACGTCCTTGATGCGATCGATCCGACCGGCCAGGATGCTGTAGTCCACACCGGTCTCCCGAGCGACGGTTCCCAGTAGGGGCGCGTAGGTCGCTTCGCCCTGGAAGGTCAGACGCACGATGCGGCCTGGCACGTGTGCGAAGTCGTCACGCTGTTCGCTTTCGTCGACGTGCTCGTCTTCTTGCACGAAACGCTTGGTCGTCGGGTGTTTCGGATGCAGGAACACCTCGGCCACCGAACCTTGCTCGACAATCACGCCAGCGTCCATAACGCCGACCTGGTCGCAGACTCGGCGGATCACGTCCATTTCATGGGTGATCAACACGATGGTCAACTTCAGCTCACGATTGATCTCAGCCAATAACTGCAGGACCGACGCCGTGGTCTGCGGGTCCAGTGCACTGGTGGCTTCGTCGCACAGCAGGATTTTCGGCTTGGTCGCCAAGGCGCGGGCAATGCCGACACGCTGCTTCTGGCCGCCGGACAACTGCGCTGGATACTTGTTGGCGTGATCGGACAAACCGACCCGGGCCAACAACTCGGCCACGCGCAGATCGATCTCGCGGCGGGACAATTCACCGGCCAGCGTCAGCGGCAGCGCAACGTTGTCGGCAACGGTCTTGGACGCCAGCAGGTTGAAGTGCTGGAAAATCATTCCGACCTGCTGACGGAAACGGCGCAGTCCGTTGGCATCGAGCGCAGTGACTTCTTCGCCGTCCACGATGATCTTGCCGCCGCTAGAGTTTTCCAGGCGATTGATCAGACGCAGCAGGGTACTTTTTCCCGCACCGGAATGGCCGATCAGACCAAAGACCTGACCATTCTCTATCGTCAGACTGGTCGGATGCAGGGCGGGGATATCCTTACCGGCGACGCGGTAGGTTTTATGGACGTTTTGAAACTCGATCACGTAGCGAACCTTGTGGGGCGCGTTGGAAAAGGATCAGCGGTTAGCCGGGCGCGCATTTTAGCCTGTCCGTATAGCAGTTCTTAGCATTTATTTCGTATTCAACCAGTCATTTGGCAATAACGCGATCAAAGGTCAGATAAAAGGAACGGCTCGAAACGTCATCAGTCACTAATTAGGCCACTCGAAACAATCCCCGAGGAGTCATGCCTGATGAGCACCAAGAAGCCTGCCGCCCCCAAGAGCGCACTGGCCGGGACCGATACCCTGGACCGCAGCAACACCAATACCAAGCTCGATAGCCTGGAAAAATTCCGTTCCGACGCCACCGGTCAGGCCTTGCGTACCAATCAGGGCGTGAAGGTGGCGGACAATCAGAACACCTTGAAAGCCGGCGCCCGAGGGCCATCGTTGCTGGAAGACTTCATCATGCGTGAAAAAATCACGCACTTTGACCATGAGCGCATCCCCGAGCGTATCGTGCATGCCCGAGGCACGGGTGCCCATGGTTTCTTCCAGACTTACGAGAACCACTCAGTACTGACCAAGGCCGGTTTCCTGCAAGACCCGGCGCAGAAAACGCCGGTGTTCGTGCGTTTTTCCACCGTGCAGGGGCCCCGTGGTTCAGGCGATACCGTGCGGGACGTACGTGGTTTCGCTGTGAAGTTTTTCACCAATGAAGGCAACTTCGACCTGGTGGGCAATAACATGCCGGTGTTTTTCATCCAGGACGCCATCAAATTTCCCGACTTTGTCCATGCAGTAAAACCCGAGCCTCACAATGAAATCCCTACTGGCGGCTCGGCCCACGATACGTTTTGGGACTTTGTCTCACTGCAACCTGAATCAGCCCATATGGTGATCTGGGCCATGTCCGACCGGGCAATTCCGAAAAGCCTGCGCAGCATGCAAGGTTTCGGCGTGCACACCTTCCGGTTGATCAACGCCGAAGGTAAATCGCGTTTCGTCAAATTCCACTGGCGCCCCGCCGCCGGGACCTGCTCGCTGGTGTGGGATGAAGCGCAGAAACTGGCGGGTAAAGACACCGATTATCACCGCCGCGATCTCTGGGAAGCCATCGAGATGGGTGACTACCCGGAATGGGAACTCGGCGTGCAGATTATTGAGGAGGAAAACGAACACGCCTTCGATTTCGACATCCTCGACCCCACCAAGCTGATTCCTGAAGAGCTCGTGCCCATTACGCCACTGGGGAAAATGACGCTCAACCGCAACCCGGACAATTTCTTCGCCGAAACCGAGCAGGTTGCATTCTGCCCGGGGCATATCGTGCCCGGGATCGACTTCTCCAATGATCCGTTGCTGCAAGGTCGGCTGTTTTCCTACACCGACACGCAGATCAGCCGACTTGGTGGACCGAATTTTCATGAAATCCCGATCAACCGTCCAGTAACACCACTCCACAACGGCCAGCGTGATGCATTACACCGCACCACCATCGACAAGGGGCGTGCGTCCTACGAACCCAACTCCATCGACGGCGGATGGCCGAAAGAAACACCTCCTGCCGCCCAGGACGGCGGTTTCGAAAGTTATGCGGAGCGCATCGACGCCAACAAGATCCGGCAGCGCAGCGAGTCGTTCAGCGACCACTTCTCCCAGGCACGGCTGTTTTTCCACAGCATGAGCAAGCATGAGCAAGAACACATCATCGCGGCATACAGCTTTGAGTTGGGCAAGGTTGAGCGTGAGTTCATCCGGGCCAGGCAAGTGAATGAAATCCTGGCCAACATCGATCTGGAGCTGGCCAAACGGGTGGCACAGAACCTCGGGCTTGCGGCGCCGAAAGCGGGGACCGTCGATGTACCGAAAACGTCCCCGGACCGCTCGCCGGCCCTGAGCCAGGCCAACCTGCTGCCAGGCGACATCAAAACCCGGAAGGTAGCGATCCTGGCGGCCGACGGCGTGGACGGGGCAGCAATCGATGCCATGAAGAAAGCGCTGGAAGCTGAAGGGGCGCATGCCAAATTGCTCGGCCCGACCTCGGCCCCGGTGAAAACCTCCGATGGCAAGTCGTTGCCGGTAGATGCGTCCATGGAAGGCTCGCCTTCAGTAACATTCGACGCTGTGTTCGTGCCTGGAGGCGCGGCATCGATCAAGGCGCTGAGCACTGACGGTGTGGCGTTGCATTACGTACTGGAGGCTTACAAGCATTTGAAAGCGATTGCGTTGCACGGCGAGGCGAAGCAGTTGCTGGATGTGTTGAAACTGGAGGTTGATGCGGGGTTGATTGTGGGTACGGATGCGAAGTTGGCCAAGCCGTTCTTTACGGCGATTGGTCAGCATCGGGTTTGGGAGAGGGAGCCCAAGGCCAAGGCGATTCCGGCCTAGAAAGCTTTATCGTCGGATAGGATGCCATCGCGGGCTTGCCCGCGATGCTTTCAAGGGGCTTTGCGGGGACTCAATACCATCTGCGCCGGAACGCTGCGCAGAATCTGCCGCTCCAGCTTCAGATCAAACTGCGGATCGAGCTTCTGCACGCGCTTGATCAACAGATTGGCCAGCCAAGGGTAATCATCGGTACGCGGAACCTGAAGGCTCACATCGCACTGAAAATTCACCACATCGGCGGCAATAGCATCCAATTGACGACGCATTTTCCCCATATCGGTGATTTTCAGCTTCACCGTCGTGCTTTCAGCCTCAGGGTCAATGACCTTGGCCTTGCGCTTGGCTTCGGCGGACTTGAGGTCTGCTTCGGCCTTTTCCAGCTCAGCCTTGCGGGCTTGTGCGATGGCACCGTTGACACCACCGGTCAGCGCAGGCGCTTTAGGCATCAAGACCCGAGCCCGGGCCAATGCGGTGGCAGCAGCGTTTACATCGCCCTTTTGCAGGACGATCTGACTACGCAGCAGATAGGCTTCGGCCAGTTGACGCTGGTATTGCTCTAGGGACTGATCGTTGGGGGACTCGGCCTGCAACGCTGCCAATTGATTCTCGGCTGTGGCCAGCTCGCTGCTGGCCAGGCTTTGTTCCAGCTGTGCAATGGCCGTGGCCCGCGCATCCGGGGCCTCGGTGGCTGCCGGTGGCGTGCTTTGGCAAGCGCCCAGCAGCAAAGAAAATGCGACAAGGAGCAGATAACGGGAGGCGAACGACTTCATTCCTGCGACTCTCTATTTGCGCAAAAAACGAGCAAGTCTACACCCCTCGACGGGGCAGAACAAAACTCAGCAGAAACAGCGCGGCGGCCGCCACTACAATCGACGGGCCCGCCGGGGTGTCCTTGAACCAGGACAACGCCAACCCGCCACACACGGCGAGCACGCCCAGCAGGCTGGCGCCCAGTGCCATCTGCTCCGGTGAGCGGGCGTGACGTTGTGCCGCGGCGGCCGGAATGATCAACAACGATGTGATCAGCAACACACCGACGATTTTCATCGCCACGGCAATCACTACGGCGATCAACAGCATCAGCGCCAGGCGCAATCCCGCCACCGGCAGCCCTTCGACCCTCGCCAACTCTTCGTGCACCGTGATTGCCAGCAATGGCCGCCACAATGTCACCAACAACGCCAGCACCGCAGCGCTACCCCCGAGGATCCATGCCAGATCGGTCGGGCTGATCGCCAGCAAGTCACCGAACAGATAGGCCATCAGGTCGATCCGCACTTCGTGCATGAAGCTTAGTACCACCAGGCCCAAAGAGAGGGTGCTGGGTGCGAGAATTCCCAAAAGCGTGTCGGAGGCCAGTGGCTGACGCTGTTGCAAGGTCACCAGCAATACCGCCAACAGCAAGCAGCCGACGGTGACGGCCACTGTCGGGCTGACATCCAGCAAAAAGCCCAGCGCCACGCCCAGCAATGCCGCGTGGGACAGGGTATCGCCGAAATAAGCCATGCGCCGCCAGACCACGAAGGAGCCCAACGGGCCCGCCACAACTGCCAGAGCCAATCCTGCAAGCAGGGCGTAGAGCAGAAAATCAGCCATGCTTGCAGCTATCTCCGTGAACATGGGTATGACCCGATGTGGGCGCCTTGACCACCGAGCCGTGCAGATCGTGGGCGTGGTCGTGGTGGTGGTGATAAATCGCCAGGCTTTGTGCGTTTTTTCCGAAAAGCTCGACAAATGCCGGATCGCCGCTGACCTGCTCGGGGTGGCCGGAGCAGCAGACATGGCGATTCAGGCAAACAACCTGGTCGGTGGTGCTCATCACCAGGTGCAAATCGTGGGAAACCATCAACACACCGCAGCCGTGACGGTCTCGCAGGCGGGTGATCAGGCTATAGAGTTCAGCTTGGCCGGCCACGTCGACGCCTTGTACCGGTTCGTCGAGCACCAGCAGCTCAGGCTCACGCAACAAGGCCCGGGCCAACAGGACACGTTGCATCTCACCGCCGGAAACACTTTGCACCGGGCTGTCGATCACCTGCTCGGCGCCGACTTCCTTGAGCGCGGCCAACGCCATCGCGCGATCCACACCCGGCACCAGGCGCAAGAAGCGCAGCACCGAGAGCGGCAGGGTCGGGTCGACATGCAGCTTTTGCGGCATGTAACCGACCCGCAGTTTCGGCTTGCGCCAGACGCTGCCACTGTCGGGCTTCAGCAGACCGAGCACGGCGCGCACCAGTGTGGTCTTGCCAGCGCCATTGGGGCCGATCAGGGTCACAATCTGCCCCGGCTCGACGCTCAGTTCGATGTTATCCAGCACCGGTTGCCCGGCAAACGTGACGGCAACCTGCTCGAGGCGGATCAGCGCGTTGCTCATCAAGCCCCCTGGCAGCCCGAACAGAGACCGATCACTTCAACGGTCTGGCCTTCGACGACAAACCCGACGTCCCTGGCACTGGCGATGATCGCGTCGCTGATGGCCTTCTGTTCGAGTTCGATGGCGGCGTGGCATTCACGGCAGATCAGGAACTGACCCTGGTGGGCGTGCGTCGGGTGATTACAGCCGATGAAGGCGTTGAGCGAGGAGATACGGTGTACCAGGCCGTTTTCCAGCAGGAAATCCAGAGCGCGGTAAACCGTTGGGGGTGCGGCCCGGCGCCCGTCCTGCTCACTGAGGACCGCAAGAATATCATAGGCCCCCAGTGGCTTATGGCTTTGCCACACCAGTTCCAGCACCCGCCGACGCAACGCGGTCAGGCGCAAACCCTGGCGCGCGCACAGGGCGTCGGCCTCAGACAGTGCGCTGTGAACGCAATGAGAGTGGTCGTGAGGACGGCTGGCTATCGGTGTTTTAGGCATGAGCGGCGACGAGTATTGTGAGAGACGTTATTATGTTACCCGTTCTCGCCTCTTCGAGTGGTCATCGTGTCCCGACTTTTTTCCATCTTTGTCGCAATTTTCACAAGTTTTCTGCTGATCGGCTCAGCGCAAGCCGAAGTCAAGGTCCTCACCAGCATCAAGCCGCTACAGCTGATCGCCGCTGCCGTACAGGACGGCGTGGCGATCCCGGAAGTCTTGTTGCCACCCGGCGCCTCGCCGCATAACTATGCCTTGCGCCCATCCGACGTACGGAAGGTGCAATCGGTGGATCTGCTGTACTGGATCGGGCCGGACATGGAAGGTTTCATGCCGCGAGTGCTCAATGGTCGTACGCTGCCGAGCGTTGCCGTGCAGGACCTTCCTGGCCTGAAACTGCGACATTTCGCCCAAGACAACCATTCCCACGCTGAAGAAGCGGACGAACATGACCATGACCATCGCCCGGGCAGCCTGGATGCGCATTTGTGGCTATCGCCGGCCAACGCCCGGGTTATCGCAGCGAAGATGGCGGCGGATCTGAGTGCAGCCGACTCGGTCAACGCGGCACGCTACCAGAGCAACCTGAAGGCATTTGACGAGCGCCTCGATGCGCTGGATGCACGCCTGAAGAAACGCCTGAGGGGTATTGAAGGCAAACCTTACTTCGTGTTCCACGAAGCGTTCGACTACTTCGAAGACGCCTACGGCCTGAAGCACGCCGGTGTGTTCAGTGTCGCCGCCGAAGTGCAGCCCGGTGCCCAGCATGTGGCGGCGATGCGTGCGCGGCTGCAGGAAGTCGGCAAGACCTGTGTATTCAGCGAACCACCGCTACGCCCGCGCCTGGCGGAAACCCTGGTGGCCGGGCTCCCGGTGAAACTGGCGGAGCTGGATGCGCTGGGCGGGTATACGCCGGCGACCGCCCAGGGGTATGAGCAGATTTTGGAGAAGTTGGGGAATGATTTGGCGGGGTGCCTGGAGTCGTTGTAACAACCCAGCTCTCTGTAGGAGCGAGCATGCTCGCGAAGAAATCCCCAGCACCGCGGGGTGTCAGGCACCCCGCGTCATCGTTAACCACCATCGCGACGGTGCGACGATTCGACATGCTCGCTCCTACAGGGCGAAAGGCAGCGGGGTATTGACCGTCTGCCGCTGGGCTAGCCGCAGCTCAAACTCCATCGGATCGTGAATCAACACGTCCTGCCCGGCAAACGACTCCGCCGCGATCAAGCGCGACAACCAGAAGCGCACACACGCCACCCGCAACATGGTCGGCCACAGCTCGGCCTCGGCCGCGGTGAACGGACGCAACGCGGCATAAGCCCCCAGCAACGCCCGCGCCCGTGGGCCGTCGATCAAGCCGTCATCGTCCGAACACCAGTCGTTCAAGGCGATCGCCACGTCGTAGAGCATCGGCCCCGAGCAGGCGTTGTAGAAATCGATCAGACCGGTCAGGTGCGTGCCTTCGAACATCGCGTTATCGCGAAACAGGTCGGCGTGGATATTGGCGCGTGGCAACGCCAGAATTTTCTCTTTCTGCTGTGTGATTTCTTCCAGCGCCCGCTCCAGCAAAGCTTTCTGCCCGGCATTGAGGTGCGAGAGAAATTGCGCGCCCTCTTCCAGCATCCAGTCCAGGCCACGATCGGTCTTGCGCTTGATCATCTTGGCCTGGGTCGCCAGGTGCAGGTGAGCAAGCAACTCGCCTACTTGCGCGCAATGCTGTGCGTTGGCTTGCTTGATGTGCTTGCCGGCCAGGCGCGGTTGCAGCAGCGCAGGCTTGCCGGCCAGCTCGCGCAACGCGACGCCGTCGGTAGTGCGCAGCGCGTAAGGTACCGGCAGGTCAGCTTCGTGCAGCACGTCGAGCAATTCGATGAAGAACGGCATCTCCTGGACCGGGCCGCGCTCGACCAGGGTCAGGACGAATTCGCCCTGCTCCAGGCTAATAAAGAAATTGGTGTTTTCGCTACCGGCGGCAATCCCCTGGAAATCAAGCAGGCGGCCTAGGCCATAAGGGGCGAGAAAAGCTTCCAGCTCGGGCCGAGCCAGGGGGGTAAACACAGACATGGTTAAACTGCCAGTACGAGGCGCTGCCCTTGAGCCAACGCCGATTGAAATTAAGAAACTACTTCCACTCAAAGATCTTCCACGACGGTATCAGCATATCCGGTTGATCCGAGCGGATGAAGTTTGCATCGGTCCCATCCGCGCGCACCAAAAAATACGGCGGTGCGCCCTTCGGCGTGACCTTGATCGCATACAGGAAACCGTTTTGGCGGTACTCCTGAATGACCTTGTCGCCTTCCGTGCGAATGGTCACTTCCGGATCTGGCGATGGCGCATCGTCCGCCGCCATGACGGCCAACGGTGTAATTGCAAACAAGCCAGCCAGCAACAGGCGATTTAGTGTGCGCATGATAACCTTGTCCCTTTGTCGTCAACGGTCCCGCTATTCTAGCGCCAGACCCGCCGAAAAGGTTGATCCTGCTCATGAGCCAAGCCCCCCTCGTCCTGGTGGACGGTTCTTCTTACCTGTACCGCGCCTTTCACGCGTTGCCACCGCTGACCACGTCCAAAGGCCTGCCCACCGGCGCGGTCAAGGGCGTGCTGAACATGCTCAAGAGTCTGCGCAAGCAGTACCCGGACAGTCCCTTCGCCGTGGTATTCGATGCCAAGGGCGGGACATTTCGCGATGACATGTACGCCGAATACAAGGCCAACCGGCCGAGCATGCCCGACGACATGCGCGTGCAGATCGAGCCCCTGCATCAAAGCGTGATCGCCCTGGGCTTCCCGCTGCTGTGCGTAGAAGGCGTCGAGGCCGATGACGTGATCGGCACGCTGGCCCGCAGCAGCGCGGCGGCCGATCGCCCGGTGATCATCTCCACCGGGGACAAGGACATGGCGCAGTTGGTCGACGGCCACATTACCTTGGTCAATACCATGACCGGTAGCAGCATGGACGTAGAGGGCGTGAAGGAGAAATTCGGCGTCGCTCCCGAGCAGATCATCGATTATCTGGCACTCATGGGCGATTCGTCCGACAACATCCCAGGCGTTCCGGGCATCGGTCCAAAGACCGCTTCCGGCCTGCTGGTGGGTGTGAATGGTGGCTTGACCGAGCTCTACGCGCAGCTCGACATCGTCCCAACCTTGCCGATCCGCGGCGCCAAGACCCTGCCGGCCAAACTCGAAGAGCACAGGGAGATGGCGTTCCTCTCCTACCAATTAGCGACCATCAAGGTCGATGTGCCGCTGGACATTGGCCTCGACGACTTGCAGATGGGCCCGGAAGATCCGGCCAAGCTCTACGAGCTCTACACCCTGCTGGAATTCAAAAGCTGGCTGAACGATCTTGATCGGGACGCCAAGCGTCTTGAATTGAGCGGTGCTGCCTCTGAGCCTGCTCCGATAGTCGACCTGTTCAGTGCCGCCGAAGCCGGAGCTGAAGCTGAAGTGCCGGCGACAACGTCAGAAACCCGCTATGAAACCGTCCTCGATCAAGCGCGATTCGACGCTTGGCTGGATAAACTGAAAAACGCCAAGCTGTTCGCCTTCGACACCGAAACCACCGGCATCGACGCACAGCAGGCACAACTGGTGGGCCTGTCTTTTGCGGTGCAAGCCAACGAAGCGGCCTACATCCCGTTGACCCACTCGTACATCGGCGTACCCGAGCAACTGGATCGCGACACCGTCCTGCGCGCCCTCAAGCCGATCCTGGAAGACCCGAACAAACTCAAGGTCGGCCAGCACGCCAAGTTCGACATGAACATTCTCGCCAACTGCGCCATCGGTGGCGATCAGGCCAACGGCATCACCGTGCGCGGCGTCGCTTTCGACACCATGCTCGAATCCTATGTGCTCAATTCCACAGCCACCCGCCATGACATGGACAGCCTGGCGCTGAAATACCTGGATCACACCACCGTGAGTTTCCAGGACATTGCCGGCAAAGGCGTCAAGCAACTGACGTTCGATCAAATTGCGCTGGAGCAG
Organism: Pseudomonas sp. G5(2012); assembly: GCF_000408945.1. Taxonomy (NCBI): domain Bacteria; kingdom Pseudomonadati; phylum Pseudomonadota; class Gammaproteobacteria; order Pseudomonadales; family Pseudomonadaceae; genus Pseudomonas; species Pseudomonas sp. G5(2012). The sequence goes on along the minus strand of NZ_APIO01000044.1, from coordinate 192,295 downwards.
GCCGGGCCTTACGCCGCCGAGGACGCGGACATCACCCTGCGCCTGCACCAGGCCTTGTTCGACAAGCTGTCCGCCATCCCGACCCTGGCCAGCGTGCTTACGAACATCGAAATGCCCCTGGTGCCTGTGCTCGCACGTATCGAACGCCAAGGCGCATTCGTAGATGCCGCCCTGCTGGGCGTGCAGAGCATCGAACTGGGCGATAAGATGGTGGCGCTGGAGCGTGAAGCCTTCGAGATTGCCGGAGAGGAATTCAACCTGGGCTCACCCAAGCAGCTCGGCGTCATCCTTTACGAGAAACTCGGGTTGCCGGTGCTGAAAAAGACCGCCAAGGGCCAACCATCGACCGCCGAAGAAGTGCTGGCCAAGCTGGCCGAGGACGACTATCGACTGCCCAAGGTGCTGATGGAATACCGCTCCATGAGCAAGCTCAAAAGCACCTACACCGACCGTCTGCCGGAACAGATCAATCCGCGCACCGGGCGCATCCACACCTCCTATCACCAGGCCGTGGCGTCCACCGGGCGTCTCTCATCCAGCGACCCGAATCTGCAGAACATCCCGGTGCGCACCGCGGAAGGCCGGCGTATCCGCCAGGCCTTTGTCGCCCCGACCGGCTACAAGCTGCTGGCTGCCGACTATTCGCAGATTGAACTGCGGATCATGGCGCACCTGTCTCGCGATGAAGGCCTGATGAATGCCTTCCGCAATAACCTGGACGTGCACACCGCCACCGCTGCCGAAGTGTTCAAGGTCGAACTGGACCAGGTCACCTCCGACCAGCGTCGCAGCGCCAAGGCGATCAACTTCGGCCTGATCTATGGCATGGGTGCGCAGAAACTCGGCAAGGACATCGGCGTTGATACCAAGACCGCCAAGGCGTACATCGACACCTACTTCGCCCGTTATCCCGGTGTGCGCGAATACATGGATCGCACCCGCGTGCAGGCCGCGGATCAAGGCTACGTGGAAACGTTCTTCGGGCGACGGCTCTACCTGCCGGAGATCAATTCCAACAAGCCGCAGGAGCGTGCCGCAGCCGAACGCACGGCCATCAACGCGCCGATGCAAGGCACGGCAGCCGACATCATCAAGAAAGCCATGGTGGCCGTGGATGGATGGCTGACCTCCTCCGGCCTGGACGCCAAGGTCATTCTGCAGGTCCACGATGAATTGGTACTGGAAGTGCGCGAGGACCTTGTCGATCAAGTCAGCAACGAGATTCGCCTGCACATGAGCGGTGCGGCGAAACTGGATGTGCCATTGCTGGTGGAAGTCGGGGTAGGCAATAACTGGGATGAGGCGCACTGAGTGCAAAACGCTGCTGCGGCATGATGCCGCGGCAGACCCCAACCTGCGCTGCTTAGTCCAAAAAGTGATTGGGTTTATTCCAAAGCTTCTGAAAATAAACTGAACTAATCTCGCCAAGGCCACTCAGATTTACTGAATGGCTGGTGAAGCCCTTCGATGCTCCTATGTTGTGTTAAGTGTTGGCAGATATCTGGACCCCGCCCTAGCGGTCTAGAACTTGAACCCCGGAACTTCCCCCTCCCCATAGAAGTCCGGGGTTTTTTTTGCCTGAAAACTGCCTGATGCGGTCACGCCACGCTGGCCTGACCGCTCCTGAGACAGTTTTTTCACGCTTATCCAGTTACTTCGTCAGCGCCTTTGTCCGGCAGTTCCATCCAGTTCGCCAATACAGTGTAGGCGTCTTCCAGGCCCATGCGCTTAGGGGCCGAAAACAACTGGATCGTCACAGCATCGCCCCAACCCTTGCGAATTTCCGATTGCACCTTGAGCAATGTGTTCTTGGCCGCGCCGTAGGTCAGCTTGTCCGCCTTGGTCAGCAAAATGTGCATCGGCATGCCGGCTGCGACGGCCCAATCGAGCATCAACAGGTCGAAGTCGGTCATCGGGTGGCGGATGTCCATCATCAGGATCAGACCTTTCAAGCTCTCACGACCGCCCAGGTAAGCTTCCAGGTGACGCTGCCAGTGTTGCTTGAGCGGGATCGGTACTTTTGCATAACCGTAGCCCGGCAGGTCGACCAGACGGCGTTCATCGTCTAGCTTGAAGAAGTTCAACAGTTGCGTGCGCCCCGGTGTTTTCGAGGTGCGCGCCAGGCTGGCATGCGTCAGGGTGTTCAGGGCACTGGACTTGCCGGCGTTGGAACGCCCGGCGAAGGCGACTTCAAAGCCCTCGTCATCCGGACATTGGTCGACTTTGGCGGCGCTGAGCATGAAGGTGGACTGTTGGCACAGACCGAGGATGGGATTCTTGAGTTGCATGGGATTTCCGATGTGGGCGGCGCCAGGAATGGGCGCGGCAAGCAGTGTCGCTTCCGTTTCAGTGACGCCAGTATATAATGCCGCAGATTTTGTGTGCGCTTTGTCCCGATGCAGGATGAAGTTCACGAGAGCGACAGACCTTGATTGCGCACTAGAACGCAGATCGCTCTCAACCCTGAAAAGGTCGTTTTATGACGAAATGGCTGCTAGTTACCGGAGTCTTGATGCCGCTTTACAGCGCTCAGGCTACACAGGATCCGGAAACTGTGTACAACCGTGTTTGTGGTGCCTGTCATTCCGGCCAACTACCCATGGCGCCCCGCAAGGGCGATCAGGAAGCTTGGAAGCCGAGGTTGGCGAAAGGTATGGAGACGCTGGTGCAACACGTGACCCAGGGTTTCAAGGCGATGCCGCCGCGTGGTTTGTGCATGGACTGCAGTGCCGAGGATTACCAAGCCATCATCCGCTGGATGAGCGAGTAAACCCGGTCCATAACTTAACCCTTAGCCGTAGTTGGATTAGCTGATGAACAAATTGATCGTGAGTCTGCTGTTGACCGTGGGGATCTCCGGCATTGCCCATGCTGCAGGTGAGCCAGTCAAACCTGGTGACGCCGCCGCAGGCCAGGCAAAAGCCGCCGTATGTGGTGCCTGTCATGGCCCGGATGGCAACAGCATGGCGCCTAACTTTCCAAAACTGGCAGGCCAGGGTGAACGCTACCTGACCAAGCAGCTGCACGACATCAAGTCGGGCAAGCGCACCGTCCTGGAAATGACCGGCCTGCTGACCAACCTGAGCGACCAGGATCTGGCGGACATCGCCGCCTACTTCGCCAGCCAGAAGGGCAGCGTCGGTGCCGCCGACCCGAAAGTCGTGGCTCGCGGTGAAGCACTGTTCCGTGGCGGCGACCTGGCCAAGGGCCTGCCATCGTGCACCGGCTGCCACTCGCCAAATGGCGCGGGCAACGCGGCCGCCGGCTTCCCGCACCTGGGTGGCCAGCACGCTCAATATGTCGCCAAGCAACTGACTGACTTCCGCAAGGAAGAAGGCGGTCGCAATAACGATGGCGATACCAAACCGATGCAGAGCATTGCCAAAAAGCTGAGCGACGAAGACATCGCCGCAGTGTCCAGCTATATCCAGGGCCTGCACTAAGACCGATGGATCGGGCGTTGCGCAAGGCATAGAACCCTTGCAGCGTTAACGCTCGATTAATCCGTCACAGCAAGTATAAAAAGGGTGGCTTTGGCCGCCCTTTTTTGTGGCCGCTGCCGTTACACTACAGAACTCAAGCCCGCCATGACCTGTCTGAAATCAGGTCTCGCGAGGCGAAAAAATTGTCCAGGAGTAAAGCATGCGTAATCTGATCATCAGCGCCGTTTTTGCCGCTGCCAGCCTGTTCGGCATGACTGCCCAAGCCGCTGAAGCCCCCGCTGCACCTTATGTCGAGCTGAGCAACCCGGTGCCGGTCGCCGTGCCCGGCAAGATCGAAGTGGTGGAGCTGTTCTGGTACGGTTGCCCGCACTGCTACGCCTTTGAACCCGTGATCAACCCATGGGTTGAAAAACTGCCTTCGGACGTGAATTTCGTACGTATTCCGGCCATGTTCGGCGGCCCATGGGATGCACACGGCCAGATGTTCCTGACCCTCGAAGCCATGGGCGTCGAGCACAAGGTCCATGCTGCAGTGTTCGAAGCCATCCAGAAAGAACACAAGAAGCTGACCGACAAGAACGATATGGCGGACTTCCTGGCCACCCAGGGCGTCGACAAGGACAAGTTCCTCGCCACGTTTGACTCCTTCGCCATCAAGGGCCAGATCAACAAGGCGCGAGAGCTGGCGAAAAAATATGAAATCACCGGGGTTCCGACCATGATCGTCAACGGCAAATATCGTTTTGACGTAGGTTCCGCCGGCGGCGCTGAACAAGCCCTGCAACTGGCCGATAAACTGGTCGATCAAGAGCGAGCGGCTAACAAGGCTGCCGCCAACTGAGCGAGGCGCCCGCCATGCGCCGCTGGGGAACCGAACGCATCGTTGGCCTGCATGATCCGCGGGTCAACGAACATCACCTGGAATCGACAGGCCTGCCCGCCGACAGCCGTCTGCGCTTGCTCAGCTTCAATATCCAGGTGGGTATCAGCACCGAGCGGTATCGGCATTACCTGACCCGGGGCTGGCAACATCTGTTGCCGCACACCGGGCGTGCCGACAATCTGCAAAAGATCGGCAATCTGCTGGGTGACTTCGACCTGGTCGCCCTTCAAGAAGCCGATGGTGGCAGCCTGCGTTCAGGCTACGTCAACCAGGTCGAACACCTGGCCCAGCTCGGCGCCTTTCCCTACTGGTATCAACAACTCAATCGCAATCTCGGACGCCTCGGCCAGCACAGCAACGGTGTGCTCAGTCGCCTGCGGCCTTGGGCGATCGAGGATCATCCACTGCCAGGGCCGAAGGGTCGCGGAGCGATTCTGGTGCGCTTCGGCGAAGGTCCGGAAGCGCTGGTGGTGGTCATGATGCACCTGGCACTGGGCGCACGAGCCCGCAGCATGCAATTGGCTTACATTCGCGAAGTCATTGGCGGTTACAAGCACCAGGTGCTGATGGGCGACATGAACACCCACGCCAGTGACCTGCTGCAACACTCTCCATTGCGCGACCTCGGGCTGCTGGCCCCGCAAATGGAAGCGACGTTCCCCAGCTGGCGCCCGCAGCGCTGCCTGGACCATATTCTACTGAGCCCGAGCCTGACCCTTGAAAAGGTCGAGGTGCTGGCACAACCCATTTCCGATCACCTGCCGGTCGCGGTAGAGATTCGTCTGCCGGGTTCGCTCACGGCCGATGCATTGCCCGCGTTGAGTCCTGCCCCCCGCGGATCCCATGAATGAGCGACGAAGCACAACGCTGGAAAGAGAAGTACCTGCAAAGCATCGAACAACAGGAAAAGCTCGAACGTCGCTGGGATGCCAGGCTAGACCTGTTGCGCCGGGGACTGGTGCGCAGCACGCTGGCAGCGGAAGGCACCGACCGCGCCGTTGACCAATGCATGAAGGAGATGCGCGAAGTCGTGCGCACCGACGACATGGACGCCGGACTCGCCGCCCTGCTGCCTCGCCTGGAAAAAGCCGTACTCGACTCCGAGCAGCGTCGGGAAACCCGGGTTAACCAGACCAGCGCCGCACTCACCGCCCTGGTCACGCAGCTGCAAACATTACCGCTACCCCGGGAAGTGAGCCGCCCCCTCAAGCACTTCGCCAAACAACTGGACAGTCGCGTCAGCCAGGCACGCGAGATCCCGCTACTGCTCGGCGAGCTGAGCGGACTGCAGGGCAAGGCCCTGAGCCAGTTGGAAAGTCCGGCGGAACCGGAACGACCGGGACTGCTGCAGCGGCTGTTCGGTCAGCGTGACACCGAAGAGGCGACCGTCCCCGCAGAACACGCTCTTATCGTGCAGACGGCCGAAACCGTTCCGGCGTCCGTGGTCGCAACCCGACCGGTCATTGCAGACACCGTGCCGCAGGTGCTGCAAGTAACGCCAGATACGACCCAGCCCATTGCTGTTGCGCCAGCCCTGGAGCCACAGCAAGCGCCGGCCCGGCCTGCGCAAGTCATGGCCGAAGCCGAATCGCTACAACCCGTGAGACTGTCCGAAACTGTCGGCACTCCCACCCTCCCAGCTGAAACGGCAGTCAATCCCGACGAATTGAGCCCGGCGGTACTGCTCGATACCCTGCCGCTGCCCTCGCCCATCGCCCAGGCACTGGCTGCGATCGATCCGCAGCAGCCCGAGCAAGACATGCTCTACGCCCTGCCCGACTCGCCCGAGCCGTCCTATAGCTCGGTGGCCAAACACATCGAAGATACCTTGCTGGGCTTGCTCGAGGATCTGACAGTACCGGAGCGTCATCGCCCCCAAGCCGAATCAATGCGTGAACGGCTGAAAAATGGCCTTAACTGGTACGAGTTGCTGCCGATTCTCGACGATCTGGCGACTTTGATGCTGGCAATCTCCGACGGTGGCCAACACGAATTCGAAGCTTATCTGCAGCGGCTCAACGAACGCCTGGAATCGTTCCAGAGCAACTTGCAGGCCGCCAGCGCCGGCCATGCCGACAGCCGATCCGCCGCACATGCGATGGACACGCAGATTCGCGAACAGGTCGACGGCTTGCAGAACAGCGTGCAGGAAGCGGCCGATCTGGATGATCTCAAGCACGTGCTGGAAAACCATCTGGAAGTCTTGCTCGGCACCATGGACCAGCACCGCCAGCAGCGCGATGAGCGCGAGCAGGAAGTGGCGGCCCGCCTGCAGAGCCTGGCCGAGCGGGTTGCCCATATGGAACAGGAAGCCCAGGGATTTCGCGAGCACCTCGAAGAGCAACGCCAGAAAGCCTTGATCGATCCGCTGACCGGACTGCCAAACCGCGCGGCCTGGAGCGAGCGCCTTGAGTATGAGATCGGCCAATGGCAGCAACACGGCAACACCCTGATGCTGGCCATGCTCGACCTCGATCACTTCAAGCGCATCAATGATAATTACGGGCACCTGGCGGGCGACAAAGTGCTGAAAATCATTGCCAGCGTGTTGCGTAAGCGCCTGCGCCCGACAGACTTCATTGCGCGATTTGGCGGCGAGGAATTTGTCCTGCTGATGCCATCCACCGTCCCGGCGAACGGCATGAAACTCCTGGAAACCCTGCGCGCCTCTATCGAAGCCTGCCCTTTTCACTTCAAGGGTGAACCGGTGACCATCACCCTCTCCATAGGCCTGGCGGCTTTCAGGGCCGGCGAGCATGGCGATGCGGTGCTCAAAAGAGCTGATCAGGCGCTGTACCGTGCAAAAAATGCCGGGCGCAACCGGGTGGAGCTGGGCTGAGCGCTTATCGCTCCATGTTGTTCAAATCGTTGCGATGGCCCAACACGCACAAGACAGTACGTTACACTGTTGCATTACTGTCTTTAGCGTGTTGGCTTCCCCATGAAATATCTTGCTCTCATCGTGTCGCTGATCCTGCTGGCCGGCTGCGCCAGCGGTCCCCGCTACGACACCAGCCATGCTTCGGCCAATCACGACAGCCGTATTCAGTTCGTCGTGCTCCACTACACCAATGCATCACAGGAGCGCTCGCTGCAACTGCTGACCCATGGCGAAGTCAGCAGTCACTACCTGATCGGCGACGACAAGAAGGCAACCATCTACAAGCTGATGGATGAAAGCGTGCGGGCCTGGCACGCCGGGGAAAGCCAATGGCAAGGCCGCACCTGGATGAACTCCAGTTCCATCGGCATCGAAATCGTCAACCCCGGCTTCAAGGACACCCCAACCGGGCGCCTGTGGTATCCCTACTCCGAAGCGCAGGTCCAGTCCCTGATCGTCTTGCTCAAGGATATCAGCCAGCGCTACGCAATCAGTCCTCGCAGCATTGTCGGCCATAGCGACATCGCCCCCTTGCGCAAGCTGGATCCGGGGCCCCTGTTTCCCTGGAAGCGCCTGGCTGAGCAAGGGTTGGGCATTTGGCCGAACGAACAAGCCGTAGCCCGTCAGCAGACCCGGTTCGAAACACAGCTGCCGAGCATCAGCTGGTACCAGGCACAACTGGCACGCGTCGGTTATGACACACCGCAAACGGGCGAACTGGACGTCGCCACCCGCCACGTGCTGGCGGCCTTCCAGATGCATTTCCGACCGTCGCGCTTCGACGGTACGCCGGATGCACAAACGGCCGCGCTGCTTCAGGTTTTAAATCAGACAAAATAATGACGATCGCCCGACGGTCAGCGCGTTTCTCAAATAGCAGCTATAACTCATTGGTAATTCGTCGGATATTACATAATGACTGTTGCTCGAGAGACACTTCGCAGCTGGTTCTATCGCCCTTGGTTTCTGGCGATGCTGGCTGCTGTCTTGAGCGCTACGTTGATGATGGCCGGCAGTTACTTCGTTGCCATTCACCAGGTTGAGCAAAACGAAAGCTGGGAAATGAACGCCCAGGGTGAACGTTTTCTCGCTCGTCTGGAGCAACTGTTCGGGCAGTTGCGTGAAAGCCTTGACGACCTGGAAGCCCAGCCGTTGCGTAGCTGCGATGACGACATGATCGCGACTTTGCAGCAGGTCACCTTCAACTATCGCTTCGTCTATGAGGCAGCCTACATGGACGCCTCGCGAATCTGTTCCAACCGTCCGCGCCAGGAAGGTTTGTCATTGATACGCCCACCGGACATCAAGGGCCCCACCTACAGTTACTGGTTGAATACCACCACCGAACCCGATGAAAACCGTGCCGCGCTGATGCTCGGACGCGGCAATTTCCGGGTTGCGACATCTCGCGGCCATTTGACCGACATGGTCGACCTTTCGCCGGGAAGCAGCCTGCTGGTGGTACTTGACCATGGCACCCGGGCAATTCCGGTACTGGGCGTCTCGCAAGCCTGGCCACCGAGCCAATGGCCGCCAAAAACCCGCGATGCGCTGCAAGTCACCCAGACACGCTTGATTTACCGCATGCCCACCGACAACCCGGAATACCAACTGGTGCTGATCAGCCCGCGCAGTGGCACCCATATACCGCCCGTGTGGTGGTGGTTGCTGCCTGCCTGTCTGCTATTGGCTCTTTGCGTAGGTTTCCTGGTGTTTTTGCTGGTGCGCCAGCGCCAGTCACTTGACGCAGAGCTGACGGGAGCCATCCGCCGAGGTGAGTTGCAGGTGCTCTATCAGCCGATCTTTGACCTCGACAGCCGCAACTGCGTCGGGGCCGAAGCCTTGCTGCGCTGGCGAAGGCCGGACGGCACCCTGACCAGTCCCGACCTGTTTATCCCGATGGCAGAGAACACCGGGCAAATCCGCCAGATGACCGACTTTGTCCTGCAACGCCTGCTTGAGCAACTGGGGCAACTGCTGCGGGCCAACCCGCAGTTGTACATCTCGGTCAACCTGGCGGCCTGCGATGTCATGATCCCGCGGATCGGCCAAGTGATGGCTCGCTTGCTGACCCTGCACCGGGTCGCGGCCAAGCAGATTGCCTTTGAAGTCACCGAACGCGGATTGATCGATGTGGTGGTGGCCCGGGAAAACCTGCAAGCCTTGCGGGATGTCGGGCACCAGGTACTGATCGATGACTTTGGCACCGGCTACTGCAGTCTCGCGTATCTGCAGACCCTGCCGGTGGATTGCCTGAAAATCGACAAAGCGTTCATCGATGCGCTGGGCCATGACGCAGCGAGCAGCGGTGTTGCGCCGCATATTATTCACATGGCCCAGTCTCTGCATTTGAAGGTGATTGCCGAAGGCATCGAACATGAAGCCCAGGCGGCGCTCCTCAGCAGTGAGGGGGTGAGATTCGGCCAGGGTTGGCTGTTTGCCCATGCATTAAGTGCGGTGCAGTTCATTGAGCTGATAACCCGAGGCCGCCGACTGGCCGGTCGACGCCTGGATGACGAAGCGTAAAAAGCGCTTACACCGTCAACGTCATATAAAACTGAGTCCCCTGCCCCGGTCTCGAGTAAACACCCATTCGTCCTCCATGCAGCTGCACAATTTCCTTGCACAACGCCAAACCGAGGCCGGCCCCGCCTTTCTTGCGGCCGACCTGGACAAACGGCTCGAAGATCCGGCCCTGTTGGCCATAGGCGATGCCTTCACCGTTATCTTCGACGCTGATGATGACCCGCTCCCCATGACGCCTGGCTTGCAGTCGTATCCGCCCGCCGGTGGCGGTATGACGCAGTGCATTATCGATCAGATTGTCGAGCACCCGGTCGAGTTGCGCCTGATCGGCTTGCAACCGTGGCAAGGGCCCCTGGACTTCTACCAACAGCTCGACACCCTTCTCTCGCGCCCCGTCGGTAAAGCGAATCTGCGCTTGCTCCAGCAAATCCTCGATGGAGCATGGCGCCAGGGTGAGTTTCTGCAAGCCGTTCTGGTAACGGGAGAAATTCAGCAAGTCATTGATCAGTTGCATCAGCCGCTGCATTTCTTCGTTTACCGTGTCCAGCAGGTCCGCCTCCCGGGACTCCGGTGGAAAATGCGAGCGCTCGCGAAACAGCCCAAATGCCATGTGCATGCCAGTCACGGGCGTGCGCAGTTCATGGGAGGCGCGCAAGACGAACTCGCTACGCACTCGTTCGAAAGCACGCTGTTCAGTCACATCGTGCAGCACCATCACTGCACCGAGAATATGCCCTTGGGTGTGGATGACTGGCGTCAGGCTATACGTCAGCAACCGCGTCTCGCCATCGACCTCGATGCTCAGGTCATCCGGCATACGTTCCAGCGTACCGCCACGCAGTACCAGCTGCAGTTGCTCATCGAGTTCGGGATGCTCAAGCGCCTCACCCAAGCCTCGCCCGAGCCGATCGGAGTCCCAGCCTAACTGGCGCTGCGCTACAGGGTTAAGGTGCTCCAGATGCCCCTGGCGATCAATCATCAGCAAGCCATCGTCGATACCGTCGAGCACCGCTTGCAAACGCTGCTGTCCCGCCAGCAACTCATCGACGTTAGTGGCCTGATGTTCACGCAACGCCTCCGCCATGATCCCGAAGCGCCGGGTCAGCTGATTCAGCTCCACGGCCGAAGACACCGGCAGCGTGACGTCGAAATCACCCTGGCCAATACGATCCGCTGCCTGCGCCAGAGCCTCGATGGGCTCACCGAATCGCCGGGCGATGGCGTGTGCGGTAATGAAGCCGATGATCAACACCGCCAGCCCAACCAGGCCAAGCAGCCCGGCGATCAGCAGTGCACGCTCACGGGCTTTGCGTTCGACAGTGCTGATGTCATCCAGCGCCCGCTTGTGCTCCGTGATCAAGCCATTGCGCAATAGATTGAATTTTTCGGTCAGCTCATCGTTGCCACTGAGTACGCGCGTCGGGTCAGCGGACACTTCATACGCACCCATAAAGCTCAAATAATCGGCCTTGGCCTTTTTGAAGCCGTGGGTTTCATCTGAGGGTTCCTGGGCAATGCCTTCCTCCAGCAACTCAAGGTAACGCTGCTTGGACGCCTCGAGGGCGGCGGGATCGCTTTTTTCACTGAGCATGATGAGCAGTTGATCACCCAGCGTCTGTCGCAATTTGAGCCCCAGGTCCAGAGTGACGAAGTTGTTGCGCACCAACGCTTCCTGGCTCCCAGCCATCTGCAGCACACTGACAAGACCGAGCAGTAGCCCAAGCAGTGCGACAGTGATCAGTGCAGAAATGCTGAGGAAAAGCCGGGTCTGCAACTTCATCGCCGGTTTCATCGCCGCGAACTCACAGGTTGTACTGCTTGCGCTTGCGGTACAGCGTCGACGCATCGATTCCCAAGGTCTTGGCGGCTTGATCCAGCGTGCCTGCGGTGGCAAGGACGGCACCGATATGGGCCTTTTCCAGCTCATCCAGGCTTAACGGCGCACCAATACGCGGTGCGTTGTTGATCGGCGCTTCGGCCATGCCCAAGTGGCTGATCTCGACCCGCTCCTGCGGGCAAATAATGCTCGCACGCTCCACTACGTTACGCAGCTCGCGAATGTTCCCCGGCCAGCGGTAACCCAGGAGCGCTTCACGGGCTTCGTCGCTGAAACCCCGTGCCGGACGTGCATATTCCTTGACGAAACGGGCCAGAAACCGGTCTGCGAGGTTGAGAATGTCTTCCCGGCGTTCGCGCAGAGGTGGCAGGTGCAACGTAATGACATTGAGCCGATACAACAGGTCCTCGCGGAAGCGCCCGTCGCGGACCATGTCTTCCAGGTTCTGGTTGGTGGCCGCAAGAATGCGCACATCGGCCCGGCGCGTGACGGGGTCACCCACCCGCTCGTATTCCTTGTCTTGAATGAAGCGCAGCAACTTTGGTTGCAAAACCAAGGGAAAATCACCGATTTCGTCGAGAAACAAGGTTCCGCCATCAGCTTGGTTAACGCGCCCCAAGGTGCTTTCACTGGCACCGGTAAATGCACCCCGGCTGTGGCCGAATAACTCGCTTTCCATGAGCTCGGCCGTCAGCGACGGACAGTTGATGGTGATACAGGATTTTTTCGAGCGCTTGCTCCAGCCGTGAATCGCCTGGGACAACTCGCCTTTACCGGTGCCGGACTCCCCAAGGATCAGGATGTTGGCATCGGTATTGGCCACCTGGCGGGCGGTCTCGAGCACGACCTTCATGGCCGGGCTGTGAGAGTCCAGACCTTCCTTGGGTTTACGCATCTCACCTTCCAGAGCCTCCAGACGAGCCGACAATTGCCGCACTTCCAGCTGTTTGGCCGTGGCCAAGCGCAATTGATCGGGGCTGCACGGCTTGACCAGATAATCCGCGGCACCCGCCTGAATCGCATCAACGGCGGTGTCTACGGCCGAATGCGCGGTGACGATCACCACGCGCATCCATGGGGCCTGGATGCGCATCTGTGCCAGAACGTCCAGACCGTTGTCCTCCCCCAGGCGCAAATCGAGGAAGCACAGGTCGAAAACTTGACGTTGCAGCAAGGCTTCAGCTTGCGCAGCGCTGTTAGCGGTCGCAACGCTGTAGCCTTCATCTTCAAGGCAATAGCGGAAGGTTCGCAGGATGGCAGACTCATCATCTACCAGAAGAATGCGGCCTTGATGCTCAGTGGCGGATTCCATTTTCCTACGCTCCTTAAAGAATGATCTTGGTTAGTCCCGGAAAAATCGGGCAAGTTGCATGGTTTATTCTGATCCATTCCTGCCTTAGCAGGGTAGCTAACTCCTGTCCCCTCGCTGCAACGCCCGAAATTAGCTTACTGGAACGCAAAACCCCTTTATCAGAGATGCCTTGCGTCCATTTCTGACAGCCGCGCCCTCCTCTCAATTCAAAAAGATTGCGATGTGTTTGCCAAGAGTCGTGCATTACGCACGACCGGACGAGGGCTCATCGTGCAGGATGCGTCGACTCACATTCACACGACAAACATAACTTGTTGTTTTTAAAGGTTTTTTTTAATAAAAAAAGCTGGCATGCAGGCTGCAATAACCTGATTAACGCAGGGCAAGAAACAAATGCCCTCAGTCTGATTTCCCCAGCGTGGGAGGAGCTTCAGGATGAATTGCCAACTTGCCGCCCAATTGCATTTCTCGCCACTGCATGTTCAGCAAGGCCTGTTTGCGGTACTTGCACTGGTGATCACCTTGATCGCCGGTCAACAGTTTCTTCTATGGGAACAGAGTCAGCAGCCAGAAGCCCCGCGCATTTCGTTTGAGCATCCGACCCAAACCCATTTCAGCGCGGCAGGCAGCGGTTTGGTAGATAACACCCCGATGAGAATGATGGACGTCGACCAGGCGCAACCGGCCAATGAGATGCCCCGTCAGGAACGCTGGGTGTTCTGAGCACATCAACTTGGTGCGCTCGACGCGCCGGGATAGCAACACCTCTTAATAGAAGCGTAAGGAGAATCATCATGTTGAGCTGGGCAATCACGTTCCTGATCATTGCCATTGTCGCCGCCGTCCTGGGCTTCGGTGGTATCGCGGGCACCGCCACGGGTATCGCCAAGATTCTCTTTGTCGTGTTCCTGGTGATGTTCATTGCATCTTTCTTCTTTAGCCGTCGCGGTCGTGGCTGAACAAAGTTCAAGACGCGAAAGAAGCACATCGCTTCTTTCCCACTGCGCCACCTGAGGAAGGAAAGGCGCATGACCAAGGGGTCGGGACGTTCTGCCTGCTTCAGGGGCGGAGTGACCTACGGGTACAGGGAGTGCCTGCGCAAGGGCCGGGTCAGGTAAAGCTGCCACGCAAGTTCGCCGGCCGAGTTGGGTTCGACGAGCTTGCGTAGTGCTTGAAGGTTGCAGCACCTGCGGGAAAAGTCCCCAAGGGCGTCATGAGCGACCGTACATCGAGAAAAATCGCCTTTCTTTTGCGCTCATATCTCTGCGCAGATCTGCTGAATTCCAATCATTTTGACACCCTTCCCCGCTGTTCAAAAAACATACAATCTGCTCTGTGATGGCCGGTTCACGGCACTTATGCCTGCCAATATGTCGTATTCGAACCGGTTGGGACGCGCGTTTCACTCAAAAAACCTCATGCCGATTCGGCATAGGGTAGGCGTTTACGGCATTAGACGTCGCTTCCTTGCATCGGAATAGTTGCGCCTTTTTTCGCCTGCCAGAGAGCCATTAACAAGCGCTCCGGGGCTCCTTATACGGGGGCAAGTGCTCTGACGTTTTCGCCACAAGCGAGGCCGTTCATGCATCTGCCCGAGTCAAACTGAAGTAAGGGTAAAGATATGAAGAAGGCAAAGCTTAGCCTCGCCTGGCAGATCCTCATCGGTCTGGTATTGGGGATTGCAATCGGTGCGCTGCTCAACCATTTCAGTGCCGAAAAAGCCTGGTGGATCAGCAACGTCCTGCAACCGGCAGGCGATATCTTTATCCGTCTGATCAAGATGATCGTAATTCCGATCGTCATATCTTCCCTGATCGTCGGCATTGCTGGCGTCGGTGACGCCAAGAAACTTGGGCGCATCGGCCTCAAGACCATCATCTACTTCGAGATCGTCACCACCATCGCCATTGTGGTGGGTCTGCTGCTGGCCAACCTGTTCCATCCAGGTGCCGGTATCGACATGAGCACCCTGGGCACTGTGGACATTTCCAAGTACCAGGCAACAGCTGCTGAGGTTCAGCATGAACATGCGTTCATCGAAACCATCCTCAACCTGATCCCGTCGAATATCTTCGCGGCCATGGCTCGCGGCGAAATGCTGCCGATCATTTTCTTCTCTGTGCTGTTCGGCCTCGGTTTGTCGAGCTTGCAGGCGGACCTGCGCGAACCGCTGGTGAAGATGTTCCAGGGCGTTTCGGAAAGCATGTTCAAGGTCACCCACATGATCATGAACTACGCACCGATCGGCGTATTCGCACTGATCGCGGTGACCGTGGCCAACTTCGGCTTCGCTTCCCTGCTGCCACTGGCAAAACTGGTCATCCTGGTTTACTTCGCCATCGCCTTCTTCGCCTTCGTGGTGCTGGGCCTGATCGCTCGACTGTTCGGCTTCTCGGTGCTCAAGCTGATGCGCATCTTCAAGGATGAGCTGGTACTGGCCTACTCCACCGCCAGCTCCGAAACCGTGCTGCCGCGTGTGATCGAAAAAATGGAAGCCTATGGCGCGCCCAAAGCCGTTTGCAGCTTCGTCGTGCCAACCGGTTACTCGTTCAACCTGGACGGTTCGACCCTGTACCAGAGCATTGCGGCCATCTTCATTGCCCAGCTCTATGGCATCGATCTGTCGATCAGCCAGCAATTGCTGCTGGTGCTGACCCTGATGGTCACCTCCAAGGGCATCGCCGGTGTACCTGGCGTGTCCTTCGTAGTCCTGCTCGCTACCCTGGGCAGCGTCGGCATCCCGCTCGAAGGCCTGGCATTCATCGCCGGTGTCGACCGTGTCATGGACATGGCACGTACCGCTCTGAACGTGATCGGCAATGCCCTGGCCGTGCTGGTCATCGCTCGTTGGGAAGGCATGTACGACGACGCCAAGGGCCAGCGCTACTGGAACTCCCTGCCGCACTGGCGCAGCAAGGAAAAGCTGCCAGCGGGTGAAACCTCCAGCAACTAATGTAATACCAGACAAACCCCGGAGAAATCCGGGGTTTGTCGTTTCTGGCCACCCCGCTATCATTCGCGCATCTTTTGGGGGATTTGACTGATGCTTAATGGCCTGTGGCTTGGCTTCTTCATCGTGGCTGCCGTGTCGGCGCTGGCGCAATGGTTGATCGGCGGCAACGCCGGGATCTTCGCGGCGATGGTGGAAA
This sequence comes from Pseudomonas sp. G5(2012), assembly GCF_000408945.1. Taxonomy (NCBI): domain Bacteria; kingdom Pseudomonadati; phylum Pseudomonadota; class Gammaproteobacteria; order Pseudomonadales; family Pseudomonadaceae; genus Pseudomonas; species Pseudomonas sp. G5(2012). The sequence continues at coordinate 176,264 of NZ_APIO01000044.1, read as the reverse complement.
GCATCTTCGCCATGGCCAAGTTGTCCGTCGAAGTCATGGTCCTGCTGTTCGGTACCCTCACCCTGTGGTTGGGCTTTCTGCGGATCGCCGAGAAGGCCGGGATCGTCGAATGGCTGGCCAAGGCCCTCGGGCCGCTGTTCTTGCGCCTGATGCCGGAAGTCCCGCCTGGCCACCCCGCCATCGGTCTCATCACCCTGAACTTCGCCGCCAACGGCCTGGGCCTGGACAACGCCGCCACGCCCATCGGCCTCAAGGCCATGAAGGCGCTGCAGGAGCTCAATCCCAGCGATACGATTGCCAGTAACGCGCAGATCCTGTTCCTGGTGCTCAACGCCTCCTCCCTGACCCTGCTGCCGGTGACGATCTTCATGTACCGCGCGCAGCAAGGTGCGCCCGACCCGACACTGGTGTTCCTGCCGATCCTGCTCGCCACCAGTTGCTCGACCATTGTCGGTTTCCTGGCCGTAGCCTTCATGCAACGCCTGCGCGTCTGGGACCCGGTGGTGTTGGCGTACCTGATTCCCGGCGCCCTCGCCCTCGGCGGTTTCATGGCGCTTCTGGGAACGATGTCAGCGACCGCACTGGCGGGTTTGTCTTCGATCCTCGGCAACTTGACGCTATTTGGCTTGATCATGCTGTTTCTGGTGATTGGCGCGTTGCGCAAGGTCAAGGTCTACGAAGCGTTCGTCGAAGGCGCCAAGGAAGGCTTTGACGTGGCGAAGAACCTACTGCCATATCTGGTGGCGATGCTGTGCGCCGTAGGCGTGTTACGGGCGTCCGGCGCCCTGGATTTCGGCCTGGACGGGATTCGTCACCTGGTGGAATGGGCCGGCTGGGACACGCGCTTCGTCGATGCGCTGCCAACGGCGATGGTCAAACCCTTCTCCGGCAGCGCCGCCCGGGCGATGCTGATCGAAACGATGAAAACATCGGGTGTGGACAGCTTCCCGGCACTGGTGGCGGCGACGGTTCAGGGCAGTACAGAAACCACGTTCTATGTGCTGGCGGTGTACTTCGGCGCAGTGGGCATCCAGCGAGCGCGGCATGCGGTGGGGTGTGCGTTACTGGCGGAATTGGCCGGTGTACTGGGCGCCATCGGGGTCTGCTACTGGTTCTTCGGCTAACCACAATCCCCTGTAGGAGCGAGCATGCTCGCGAAAAACGTCAACGATAACGCGGGGTGTCTGCTAACCAGCGTTGCTTTGGCGTCCATCGCGAGCATGCTCGCTCCTACAGGGGTTTTGCGCCAGGTTCATGGCCTTGGGGGCGGTGCGACTTTTTGCCCTTGCTCAACCGCCCACGCCACCACCTGCGTCGTCAGTTGATCGCTGGCCTGGCCAAATCCGGCCACCACCGCCGGCACCTTCACATCACTCAAAGGCTGGCGAACTTCAAAACGCTTGCTGGCGAGGATGCGCTGGTCATAACCACGCACCAGCAAGGCGTCCAGGCGCACGATCACGCCGGCGTTTGTACCCTGATATTCGGTCTGAAACGCCTGCAAGCTGCCACCCAGTTCCAGGTCCGCCTGGAAGTTGCTGTCATCGGTGCTCAGCAGCGTCACCCGGCCATCACGCTGGAAACCATCGAGCAGGCGATTGCGCATCAGCACCGGCGCTGGGTCGCTCCAACGTGCGCCCTTATAGCTGCTGATCACGTCGCCTTGGGGGATGACGGCGATGTTGGGGCTGTTCAACGCTTCACTGGCCTGGGGTTTGTTCAGGCGCAACGACCAGCGCTGCGGCGTGGCGTGAGCAGGCGCCACACTGCTTTGCGCCGAAGGCAATCGATAGAGATCGAAGGGTTCGGGCTTGGGCAGGATCGAGCAGGCGCTGATCAACGTGAAGCTGGTGAGGAGGGCGAGGGTAGACAGCTTCATGGGGTGAACTCCTTGTTCTTGTCACTGCCCAGCAGGTAACCGCTGGGGTTGGCCTCAAGGCGCTGGGAGATGGAGCGCAACGAGGTCAGGGTTTCCCGCAGCTCGCGTATTGCCGGCGCCAGGCCATTGAGGCCCTGCATGCCGCTGTTCAACGAGTCCTGATTGGTGCTGAGCAGCTTGTTGATCGTCGCGCTGCTCTGTTCCAGGGATTTCATGGCTTGTTCGGCGCTGCCGAACATCTGCTTGCCCTGATCATTGAGCAAGCCGTTGGCGCTGCGCATCAGCGTCGACGTCTGTTCCATCATGGTGCTGGCCTGTTTGCCGACCGCCGCCAGTTGCTGCATGGCCTGGCGGATATCGCCACGCTGGTCGGCGATGGTGCCGGTGGTGACTTCAAGATGTTCCAGGGTCTTACTGATACGCTCGATGTTTTCCGTGGAAAACATCAGGTTGGCGTTGTGCATCAGCATGTTCACCCCGGCCATGAGGTCGTTGCTGTCATTGAGCAATCGGGCGATGGGCGAGGGCGAAGCGACAATGGTCGGCAGTTTGCCGTCCTTGCCCTTGAGTGGCGGGCTCTGGGGCGTACCGCCGCTGAGCTGGATGATCGATGTTCCGGTGACCCCGGTCAGCGCCAGCTTGGCCTGGGTATCTTCCTTGATCGGTGTGTCGCCACCCAGACGAATCCTGGCCAGCACCCGACGCGGGTCTTTCGGGTCCAGCCGCAGCAGCACGACATCGCCGACCTTGATCCCGCTGTACTGCACCGGGCTGCCCTTGGATAGACCACTGACCGCCTCGTTGAACACAACCTCGTAGTCCTTGAACTCGGTGTCGACACTGGACTTGGCCAGCCAAAGGCCAAAGAGCAGGGCGCCTGTCACCACAATCACGGTGAACAGGCCGATCAATACATGATGGGCTCGGGTTTCCATGTCAGACCTCGTTGAGCTGTTGAGCGGCCGTCAGCGCCGCGCGGCCGCGAGGGCCATGGAAGTATTCGTGAATCCATGCATCGTCGGTTTCCGAGACGACATCAATGGCATCGGCCACCAGCACTTTCTTCTGCGCCAGCACCGCCACGCGGTCGGTGATGGTGTAGAGCGTGTCGAGGTCGTGGGTCACCAGGAACACGCTAAGGCCCAAGGCATCGCGCAGGGTCAGGATCAGTTGATCGAAGGCGGCGGCACCAATCGGATCGAGACCGGCGGTGGGCTCGTCGAGAAACAGGATGTCCGGGTCCAGCGCCAAGGCCCGTGCCAGTGCCGCACGCTTGATCATGCCGCCGGACAGGGACGCGGGGTACTTGTCCGCCGCCGACAGCGGCAAGCCAGCCAGGGCCAGTTTTACCGCCGCCAAGTGCTCGGCATCGTCACGGCTCAATCCCGCGTGTTCGATCAGGGGCAGGGCGACGTTCTCGGTCACCGTCAACGAAGAGAACAGGGCGCCTTTCTGGAACAGCACTCCAAAGCGCCGTTCGATCAGGGAGCGCTCGTGCTCAGGCAGGGTCGGCAGGTTTTTACCGAAGACTTTCACCACGCCCTCGCTGGGCTGGCGCAAACCGACGATGCTGCGCAGCAGCACGGACTTACCGCTGCCGGAACCACCGACCACGGCCAGGATCTCGCCCTTGTACAGATCCAGATCGAGGTTTTCGTGCACGCTCTGGCTACCGAAACGATTGCACAGCCCACGGACTTCGATCACCGCCTCGGCGGGCGCTCGGGGTAAACGACTCACCAACTCATCTCCATGAAAAACAGTGCGGCCACGGCATCGAGCACGATCACCACGAAAATCGACTGCACCACGCTGGACGTGGTGTGAGCGCCGACGGACTCCGCACTGCCGCTGACTTTAAAGCCTTCCAGGCAACCGATCGCTGCAATGAGAAACGCGAAGATCGGCGCTTTGACGATCCCCACCAGAAAGTGCTGGACGCCGATGTCCGACTGCAGCAACGACAGAAACATCGCCGGCGAAATATCCAGCGCTACCGCGCAGACGACACCGCCACCGATAATCCCCGAGACCATCGCCAGAAAGGTCAGCATTGGCAAGGCGACCAGCAACGCCAGGACCCTCGGCACCACCAGCAACTCGATCGGGTCGAGACCCAGGGTGCGAATGGCGTCGATTTCCTCGTTGGCCTTCATCGAGCCGATCTGCGCGGTGAACGCACTGGCGGTGCGCCCGGCCATCAGGATTGCGGTCAGCAGCACGCCGAATTCGCGCAAGAAGGCAAACGCCACCAGGTCCACCGTGAACACACTGGCGCCGAACGTGGTCAGCACCGTCGCCCCGAGAAAGGCCACCACGGCGCCCACCAGAAAAGTCAGCAGTGCAACGATGGGCGCGGCGTCGAGACCGGTCTGTTCGATGTGCGCCACCATCGGCGTGATGCGCCAGCGGCTGGGGCGAAACAGACCACGCACGATGGTTTCCAGAATCAGGCCGACGAACCCCAACAATTGCAGGGTGTCCTGCCAGACCGCGTCCACCGCGCGGCCGATGCGGGTCAGCAATTGAATGCCGACGCTGATTTCCGGCTCCTTGAGCGGCACGCAGAAATCCGTCATCGACTGATAGACGGTTTGCAACAACGCGCGGTCGGCAGTGGAGAGGGTGCAATCGGGATGTTCGGCGGATCGACCCAGGCGCTCGGAACCCAACAGTTCCACCAGCAGCGAGGCGCCGGCCGTATCAAGGGCCCCGAGGCCATTGAGGTCGATATGGGTGCTGTCGTCGTACTGGCCTTCGAGCTTTTCACTCAGGTGCTTGAGGTCGGCGTAATGGGCAAGCGTCCAGTCTCCCGTCACCCGAATCTGAGGCGGGGAGTGCGAGGTGTCCAATTGGGCATTGCCGGCCACTGTGCTGCTTGTCATAAGCTCCGTGCTTTTTCGGCTATTACGCAGAGCTATGTAATAACACGAACTCACTCACTTTTCTTTGACCGGTGTGCTGTCCAATACCTTGAAGCGCAGCACACCGATCAATTGGCCGTCTTCGGTCAACACCCGCACCTGCCATTTGCCTGCCGGATTGCCAGGAAAATTCTGCTTGTGAGTCCAGGCCCGGTAGCCTTCCTTGCGTCCACCGTGAATATCGAGAGGGATGCGATCGACCTCTTTGCCGTTGAATTGCCAGACGTGATAAATCCGCTCGTCCAGTCCGCGTGGCGCATTGATCGCCGTGTAGGCATAGAGGCCACCGCCGCGAATCTGCTCGGCGCTGACTTCTTCGAGGCTGGCGCCGGGGGTGCGATCCTGCATCTGCGTGCTGATGGCCACGTCGGTCATCCACAGGGTCGCGGGCGGTACCCACGAACGCAGTACCCAGCCGACACCGCCGATACCCACGGTAATACTCAGGATCGCCAGGGCATTGCGCACGGTGCGGATCGGAAAGATCGACGCGAGGCTGGGGAACGACAACAGCACGGCGATGCCCAGTGCCCATTTGAAGCTTTGCGAGGTGGTCAGGTGCATGATCACCGGCAATGCGGTGAGGAGGGCGGCGAACAGGGTCAGGGTGTGCAGCGCCAGGAACGCCCAGCGCCGGGGTGCCAGCCACTTGTAGTAGAGCGGGTCGATGATGGAAATCAGCGCCGCGATACCCAACAGCCCGGTGAAGAAAAACTGGCCGCTGTTCCACGTCGTGGTGATGAAAAAGAACGGCAGGACGAAGAACAGGCTTTCCTGGTGAATCATCTGCGTCGCATAACGCAGAAGAGGCTGGGGAATTTCCCGCTTGAAGATTCTGGTGAACAGCTTGGTCAGGCTGTTTTCCAGCATTAGCCAGACCCAGCTGATCAGCATGATGGTGGTGATCCAGCTCGCCAGACCCTGCTGGCGATCCACCAGAATGAAGCTGCCGATTCCGGAGATAAAGCCACCGGCCGCGATGACCCCGGGGTAACGCTTCATCAGCTCGAGGATGCGCTGGACGAAGAGGGTCAGGGTCGGCATTCGGCGGTTCACATTAGTCGTAGGAAAAATCCCTGACAGGTTACCGCCTCATCAGCGAAAGTGCTTACTTTCTGCGATGAAAACGCCACGCCGCCAGGCTCAGCAGCAACAATCCCGACAACCCGGCGATCATCCACATCAATTGGTCATAACTCACCAACGGTTTTTCGATCCGCACATAGCCCGGTTGCAAGAGCAATTCGCGCATGGCCTTGTTCGCTTGCGCCAGCGTGACGGCTTGCAATTCCCTGACCGGGTTGGCGAAACGGCCGTCTGCATAGTCTCCCAAGGAACTCCAGTAGTAATCGGCCAGGGCGCTGTTGCCTTGAACGGCCCACGACTGGCGGGCGATGGCGGCCTGTTTGAGGCGATTGAAGGTCTCGGCGTTGAGACCATCCTTGAGCAAACCGGCCTTCAGCTCATCCAGCACCTCTTGCGCTTCGGCCACGTCGTCGCGATCCAGGTCGGCATTCAGGCTCATGAAGCCAACGCCGCCAAACACCTCACGCTCGGCCCAGGGACCATAGGACAAGCTGTGCGCCAGGCGCAGTTGGCGATAGAGTGCCCAGTCCAGATAGTCCTTGAGCAGGTCGAAGGTTTCGTCGTGCTGATTGTCCAGCACCGGCTCCGGAACCAGCCAGTGCAGCTTGGCCCCACCACCGACGAAGCCGCGAATCAGGTTGCGCTCATGGGCCGCGCTGGCCTGGATTTGTGGCAGGGGCGGGTGCTCTGTCGGGTCGATGGCGGTCAACGCGCCATAAGCCCGATCCAGATAGGCCGGCAGCAAGCGGTCGAGGTCGCCGACGACAATCAGCGTCATGTTGTTGGGCGCGTACCAGCCCTTGCGCACGTTCTCCAGCTGTTCGCGGGTCAGGTGATGGACTTGCGCACGCTCAGGGCATTTGAGGCCCAGTTCCACGGCCAGTTGTTTGCTGGCGGTATTGCCCAGGTCCTGGCGATCCAGCCAGCGTTGCAGGTGGGTGTAGTGGCCACCATCTTCACGCTCGACCACTTGCTTGGCGGCGTGGATGGCGTCGTCGTCGAAATGAGTCTGCGTCAGCAACGCCAGCAGCAGATCGAGCACCTTGCGCTGGTTTTTCGCCGGGGCCTCGATCACAAAGGTGGTGTCGGCGTTGCTGGTGAAAGCATTCCACTCGCCACCCAGCGCCTGCATGCGCTCCTCCAGGCCGCCTTCACCGCTGGCGTCGATGCCGCTGAACAGCAGGTGTTCGAGCAGGTGTGGCAGTTCTTTATCGGCGCAACCGAAATCATCCAGGCCTACCCCGACCACCAACCGGATCGCCACGTGGCCGCGCTCAGGGGCGGGCTTGAGCACCAACTGCAAACCGTTGCGCAGGGTGTAGCCTTCGACCTGGAAGCGATCCAGGGCAAACGAAGGGAATGAGCCAAGCAACAGACAGGCGAACAACAGACAACGCATAACGAGCTTCCATACGGCTGATTGGAGATCCGTGTCGCTTTCCAGGCAGCCATCGCGAGCAGGCTCGCTCCCACAGAGGCTTCTCAAATCAACTGTGGGGGCGAGCCTGCTCGCGATGATCTTGAACCCGAAACCAATGTTACTGACTGACCACCGTGCCAGACGTTCAAGGCGAATGCGTGATGTCAGCCAAATCGTCGACGGCCAGCGCCCCAGTGTCGGAAGTTTCCAGCACCACATAGGCACTGCTGCAAAACAGCGAATTCAAACGCTTCATGTCGGCAATCAACTCCAGGTGCAGCGAACTGGTCTCGATACTTTGCACGATCTTACGTTGCAAACGACTGACATGCGCGTGGGCCAGGCGGCGTTCCTGTGCGCGAAAGCGACGTTTCTCACGCAGTAACTGGCGGGCACTTTCCTTGTCGGCACTCAGGAAAACCGACAAGCCCAGGCGCAGGTTGGAGATCAACTGGCTGTGCAGCCCGGCCAACTCTTCCAGACCCACTTCGGAAAACGACCGGCGCTGGGAGGTTTTCTGTTGCTGGACTTTGCGCAGCATGCGCTCGATCAAGTCACTGGCAAGCTTGAGGTTGATCGCCAGTTCGATGATTTCCGCCCAGCGCCGGCTGTCCTGGTCACTCAAGTCTTCCCGGGGCATTTGCGCCAGGTACAGCTTGATCGCACTGTAGAGCGCCTCCACGTCATCACTCAGACGACGCACCTCCTGGGTCACTGCAGTTTGCTTGCCGTGCAGCACGTCGAGCATGGCTTCCAGCATGTTGTCGATCAGATCGCCCATGCGCAGGGTTTCCCGGGCCGCGTTGGCCAATGCCAGGCTTGGCGTGACCAATGCTGTCGGGTCAAGGTGCCGGGGTTTGGCCATACCGTTGGTTTGCGGACGTTCGGGCAGTATCCACGCACAGAACCTGGCCATCGGCCCGACACTGGGCAGCAGGATCAGGCAACGCGCCGTGTTGTAGAGCAGGTGGAAGCCGATGACCATTTCCTGGGGGCTGAAGTCGAGGCTGTCGATCCAGTGCACCAAGGGGTCGAGCACGGGAATGATCAGCAACAGCCCGATCATCTTGTACAACAGGCTGCCCAGCGCCACTTGGCGGCCGGCGGCGTTCTGCATGCTGGTGCTGAGGAACGCGAGAATGCCGCTGCCGATGTTGGCGCCGATCACCAGGCCGATGGCCACCGGCAGGCTGATCACGCTGGCGCCGGCGAGGGTTGCGGTCAGCAGGACCGCCGCCAGGCTGGAGTAGGAAATCATCGCGAACAACGCGCCGACCAGGGCGTCGAGCAAAATGTCGCCAGTCAGCGAGGCGAAAATCACTTTCACCCCTTGGGCGTGGGTGATCGGCGCGGCTGCTTCGACAATCAGTTGCAGCGCCAGAATGATCAACCCCAGGCCGATGCTGACCCGGCCCATTTGCCCTAGTCGCGTCTGTTTGCGCGACAGGAAGAAAATCACCCCGAGAAAAATCAGCAGTGGCGAGAGCCATGACAGATCGAAGGTCAGCACCCGTGCCATCAACGCCGTACCGACATCGGCCCCCAGCATGGTTGCCAGGGCAGGGGTCAGCGCCATCAGGCCCTGGCCGACAAACGACGTGACGAGCATCGCCGTGGCGTTACTGCTCTGGACCATCGCGGTCACGACGATCCCCGAGATGAACGCCAGCCAGCGCTTGGACATGTTCTGGCCGATGACGTGGCGCAGGTTGGAACCGTAGACCCGCAAGATGCCGGTTCGGACGATATGCGTGCCCCAGATCAGCAAGGCCACGGCTGAGAGCAAATTGAGCAGGGTGAGCATGCTGGCCCCCTGTGGTGGTAGCGCCCCAAAGGAGCAAGTTGGCGGTGCCGCGCGACATTCTACGTTCTGTAATTAAGCTGTAGTTGGCTAACGGTCTGGGCGCCAGCATCGCATAGCTAAAGAAGCGATTGAAATGAAACTGTCATGAAAACAGTTTGATGCAGACAAAAAAGGGGCCTCTCAAGGCCCCTTTTGTTCAGCACAACATTCCAGTTACTGCCCCGGAATGTCCTTGCGCAGTTTCACCGGGTCCTGCTGCTTTTTCTTTCTTGCAATGGCGGTGCGCATCTTGATGTTGATCGCTTCCACCGCCAGCGAGAACGCCATGGCGAAGTAGACGTAGCCTTTTGGCACGTGCACGTCGAAGGATTCGGCGATCAGCACCGTACCCACGATCAACAGGAACGACAGCGCGAGCATCTTCAGCGAAGGGTGCTTGTCGATGAACGCGCTGATCGTGCCCGAGGCTAGCATCATCACCAACACCGCCACGACAATCGCCGCCACCATGACCGGTACGTGGGAAACCATGCCGACGGCAGTGATCACCGAGTCCAGGGAGAACACGATGTCGATGATCGCGATCTGGATGATGGTGTAGAGGAAGTTGCCGCCCTTCATCGAAGGCTCGTCATCGGTTTCGTCTTCACCTTCCAGCGCGTGGTACATCTCTTGCGAGCTTTTCCACAGCAGGAACAGGCCACCGAAGAACAGGATCAGGTCACGCCCGGAGATACCCTGGCCGAACACTTCGAACAAGTCGGCGGTAAGGCGCATGACCCAAGTGATCGACAACAGCAACAGAATCCGCGTGATCATGGCCAGCGCCAGGCCGAAAATCCGGGTGCGCTGTTGCATGTGCTTGGGCATCCGGCTGACCAAGATCGAAATCATGATGATGTTATCGATACCCAGGACGATTTCCAGGGCAGTCAGGGTAAAGAAGGCAACCCAGATTTCAGGGTTGGTCAGCCATTCCATGTGTATTCCTTTGAGCGATTGTTAAACCAAAAAGGGCCCCGACTTCAAACCGCGAAGCCTGGACCCGAAATGGTGAGTCTTGGGCTTATAGAGTGCTGAACAGCGGAAAAATCCCCATCAGCAATGCGGCAACCAGTATGCACATGCAAACCAGCACTGCCCACTTCAGGGTGAAGCGCTGGTGATCACCAAAATCGATGCCAGCCAGGGCCACCAAGAGGTAAGTCGATGGTACCAGCGGGCTCAACAAGTGGACGGGCTGACCGACGATCGAGGCACGTGCCATTTCCACCGCGGTAATACCGTAATGGCTGGCGGCTTCGGCCAGTACCGGCAACACGCCGTAATAAAATGCATCATTCGACATGAAGAAGGTGAATGGCATGCTCACCAACGCCGTGATCACTGCCAGGTATGGGCCGAGGAAGTCTGGAATCACCGACAGCAGGCTTTTGGACATGGCATCGACCATGCCTGTGCCCGACAGGATACCGGTGAAGATACCCGCGGCAAAGATTAGCCCGACCACCGCCAGTACGCTACCAGCGTGGGCCGCGACGCGATCCTTCTGCTGTTGCAGGCACGGGTAGTTGACGATCATCGCGATACTGAACGCCACCATGAACAGCACCGGCAGCGGCAACAGGCCGGCGATCAGGGTGCACATCAGGACCAGGGTCAGGGCGCCGTTGAACCAGATCAAGCTTGGCCGACGTGCATCCGGGAATTGCGAAACGGTGATCTCGCTGTGATCCACCTCATCACCGACCAGATGCAACTCTCCCAGACGCGCACGTTCACGTTTGCCGTAGAAGTAGGCAATGGCAAGGATGGCCAGGACACCGGCGGCCATCGCGGGAATCATCGGCACGAAGATGGCCGATGGATCGACGTGCAGCGCACTGGCGGCACGGGCGGTCGGGCCACCCCACGGAGTCATGTTCATCACGCCACCGGCGAGGATGATCAAGCCGGCCATGATCCGCGGGCTCATGCCGATACGGCTGTAGAGCGGCAGCATGGCGGCCACGCAGATCATGTAGGTGGTCGCGCCGTCACCGTCGAGGGAAACGACGAGCGCCAGGACGGCGGTACCCACCGACACTTTCAACGGGTCGCCCTTGACCATTTTGAGGATCTTGCGCACGGCCGGGTCAAACAGGCCGGAGTCGATCATCAGGGCAAAATAGAGAATCGCGAACATCAGCATCACGCCGGTTGGCGCGAGCTTGGTAATGCCTTCGAGCATCATCGGGCCGATTTTCGGGCCGAAACCGCCAAACAAGGCGAAAACGATCGGGATGATGATCAAGGCGATCAACGCGGACAGGCGCTTGGTCATGATCAGGAACATGAACGTGATGACCATGGCGAAGCCAAGGAAAGTCAGCATGGGAATACTCCAGGCGTAGCGCGGCTAGGGAAATGGGCGGATCGGATGGGATCAGCGCAGAACGGGAAGCACGAGACGTACGGGCGGAGTTGCAGCGAAGCGGCGGATAGAAGAGGACATCAGGGTCACCATTGTTGTTGTTTAATGGGCTGGGCGAACAATCGAACATTCGCTTTAGCCAACCGGTCTGTTGCCGGCAGTGAGGGCGATCCTAATCGTGGAAGCTTTCAGCCAGCTTTCGCCGATGAAAGCATTGACCGGATGTGCAACCGGTCGTCGGACCGGGGCAGAGAGGGGAAACCGAGTTGTGCCCTTCGCGAGCAGGCTCGCTCCCACAATGATTTTGATCCCCTGTGGGAGCGAGCCTGCTCGCGAAGACGCCAGTGAAAACGCATCCGGAGGAAAAGGAATGGTCGACTTTCACACAGGCGGATGCCACTGCGGACAACTGCGATATCAATTCAGCGGGCCTTTACACGATATCGCCCATTGCCATTGCTCGATTTGCCGGCGGGTCAGCGGCGGGATCGTGACCACCTGGATCACTGTGCCGGCGACAACCTTTCAATGGCTCGCGGGAAAACCGGCGCGGTACGACTCTTCGCCAACCTGCGCGCGCTATTTTTGCGGCAACTGTGGGGCGCAACTGGCATTGGAGACTCACCTGAGCCCGGGCAGCATCGACGTGACCATCGCCACCCTCGATCACCCGGAGCGGGCCCCGGCCGAACGCCACATCTGGACCGACAGCCGCCTGCCGTGGTTGCATCTGGATGAGCATTTACCGGGCGAAGCCGAAGAAACACTCTGATCAGAAAATAGACAGGTCGAGCGGGCGAATCGCGCCCATCCAGATCGCGTGCTCGCTGTGATCCAGCAGATCGTTGCCGGTGTCGGGGTGCAGGAACACCACCAACCCCTTGCGGTTGAGCGCCAACCACGGCAGCACATCACCGATCAGTTCAGGGCCGAACGCCAGTTGGCAGCTCCAGTCCGGGTGCGGGCCGACGGGGCGTTCGTGCACCCGGCCCATTTTCAGCGGGAACAATTGTGCCGCTTGCTCACACAGGGCTCGCGCCTGGTCGATGGTGCTGGCATCGAAATAGACATGGGCGTGGTAACCCTTGATCCGTTGCATCTGAATCCCTCCAAAACCGAGTCGAACCCTCACCGTTTCCTAAAGGTCAAATGCCATACAGGAAAGAGAACAAGGGAGTTCAGCCATGAAAAATGCCGAAACCCCGGTGGTGAAAGTGGTGCTTTATGGTGCCATGAGTAGCTTGGGCAGTGCGCTGATGGCTGAAATGTTGCGGCGCCAACATGAAGTGATCGCCATTCTCGATGACTTGACGGCGCTGGCGCCGCGCCCGGGTTTGCGTACCAAGGCCGGCGACCTGTTCGACGCACAACGGGTCAAGCAAAGCGTGGCCGGCAGTTCGGCGGTCATCTGTTTATTAGACGCACCGGGGTTGCCATTCAATAGTGAACACGTGGAAAAAAACATTGTGCCCGGCCCGGTCGAGCAGGTGCTGGCGGTGGATGCATTGCTTGATGGCATGCAGGCAGCAGGCATTACCCGATTGTTTCTAGTGGGGGATTTCGAGGTGCTGGACGATCCGGAGTTCGAGGACGGGTTGCAACGCCACGCCGCCGAAGAAATCCGCGAAGCGCTACAAAGCAGCCCCTTGCACTGGACGATGGTAAACGCTCCGCGCGGGGTGCCGGGGCTGACCATCGAGCACTTCAGTCAAATCGGCGGCAACCTTGAGCCGGGACTGGCCGAGCCGCTCGCACGTTTGGCCCGCACGGCAGTGGGGATCGCTGATGAGTTGCATCTGAACCTGCATATTGGCGAGCACGTTAATTTTGTTGCCACCGATAGCTAGATCGCAATTGAGGGCAGTGCCATCCCGTTCAACGATTGCGCACTGCTGGCCTGCTCGGCCATCAACCAATCGACGAACTGCTGAATCAAGGCGCCACGCCGCTTGCGCTGCGGCAAAACCACGTAATAACCCAGCCTGGAGATCACCGTTTCGGCAATCGGCCGACATAACAAACCTTGTGCCAGCAAGTTATCCACAAGGTGCCGCCAGCCAATCGCCACGCCCTGGCCGCCAATGGCGGCCTGAATCAACAAGGTGTAATTATCGAAACGCAATTGGCCGGGCGCCGGGGGCGAAGTGATGCCCAACTCGCGAAAGACACCGCTCCAGTCAAACCAATGGCTGCTGTTTTCGCCACGCAGGTGCAGAAGTGGAAACTCCAACAATGATCGAGCGGGCAGGGGCAGGGTGCGATCATTGAGTACTTGCGGGCTGCACACCGGGAACACTTCCTCGCTGAATAGCCAATGACTCTCTCCCTGTTTGAAGCGGCCATCGCCGAACAGCACTGCTACATCGATATCGCTGCGCAACATGTTATGGCTACGTTCACTGGTCACCAGACTGACGTCGACCTGTGGGTTGGCCGCGTGAAAGCGGTGCAATCGAGGCATCAGCCAATAGGCGGCAAAGGCAAAATCGGTGGCGACTTGTAGCACTTCATGCTGATGCTGGGCGCTGATCGCGCTCAATCCTGCATCGATATTCTGCAAACCCAGCTGAACTTGCTCGAAAAGGATAGCACCCGACTCAGTCAGTTCAATGCCGCGATAGATGCGGTCGAACAGTCGAGCCCCCAACTGCTCCTCCAGTCGCTTGATTTGCTGGCTGACCGCCGGCTGCGTGGTTCCCAGCTCGACCGCCGCCGCCGTAAAGCTGCGTTGACGGGCCGCTGATTCGAAAGCGCGGAGCAAATCCAGAGAAAGGTCACCAAGCGCGTCATACATAAGCTGTGCTTATCCTAGTCATTGCCGCCCGTGGGCTTTACCGCAAAGTGTGTGGGTTACATCCTCGACCCCAGCACTCTCGCATAAACATCCACTATGGAATGCCGCGATCACATGAAGCGCAAGAACATTCTTTTCATCATGGCCGATCAAATGGCCGCGCCAATGTTGCCGTTCTACGGTCCTTCGCCTATCAAATTGCCTAATCTGAGCCGCCTCGCCGCCGAGGGCGTGGTATTCGACAGCGCTTATTGCAACAGCCCGCTGTGCGCACCTTCGCGCTTTACCCTGGTCAGCGGCCAGCTGCCGAGCAAGATCGGGGCTTATGACAACGCGGCGGATTTCCCGGCCGATGTGCCGACTTATGCCCATTACCTGCGGCGCCTCGGCTATCGCACTGCGCTGTCAGGCAAAATGCATTTCTGTGGTCCGGACCAATTGCACGGCTATGAAGAACGCCTGACCAGCGATATCTACCCAGCCGACTACGGCTGGGCCGTGAACTGGGACGAACCGGACGTGCGTCCGACCTGGTACCACAACATGTCGTCGGTTCTCCAGGCAGGCCCTTGCGTGCGCACCAACCAACTGGATTTCGATGAAGAGGTAGTGTTCAAGGCCCAGCAGTACCTGTTCGACCACATTCGCGAGGATGGCGAGCAGCCGTTTTGCCTGACGGTTTCGATGACTCACCCCCACGACCCGTACACGATTCCCAAGGCTTTCTGGGACCTGTACGACGACGCCGAAATTCCTTTGCCGGAAACACCGGATCAACACCAACTCGATCCGCATGCCCAGCGATTGCTCAAGGTTTATGACCTGTGGGACAAACCATTGCCTGTGGATAAAATCCGCGACGCTCGCCGCGCCTACTTCGGTGCTTGCAGCTATATCGACAGCAACGTCGGCAAACTCCTGCAAACCCTCGAGGATACTGGGCTAATCGATGACACCATCATCGTATTCTCCGGCGACCACGGTGACATGCTGGGCGAACGGGGCCTCTGGTACAAAATGCACTGGTATGAAATGGCCGCTCGTGTCCCCCTGTTGATAAGTGCTCCAGGGCAATTCGGCGCCGGCCGGGTCAGTGCATCGGTATCCACCGCCGACCTGTTGCCGACCTTTGTAGAACTGGCCGGCGGCACTCTGGAACAGGGCTTGCCGCTCGATGGCCGTTCGCTGGTTCCGCATTTGCAAGGGCAGGGCGGGCACGATGAAGTGTTCGGCGAATACATGGCCGAAGGCACCATCAGTCCATTGATGATGATTCGTCGTGGCGCTTACAAATTCATCTACAGTGAAGATGACCCTTGCCTGCTCTTCGATGTAGGCAATGACCCGCTAGAACTGGAAGAACTCAGCAAATCGCCGCAACATCGTCAACTTTTCGACGAATTTCTCGCCGAAGCTCGCGCCAAATGGGACATTCCAGCTATCCATCATCAGGTGCTCGCGAGCCAGCGGCGCCGGCGTTTCGTCGCCGATGCCCTGACCATCGGCAAGCTGAAGAGCTGGGATCACCAGCCACTGGTGGATGCCAGTCAGCAATACATGCGCAATCACATCGACCTCGACGATCTGGAGCGCAAAGCACGTTATCCACAACCCTGCCAAAACCAATAATGTTAAGGGGAAGTCCATGCATAAGTTATCCACAGTACTGACGGTCGGACTTCTGGCCCTGGGCAGTGCATCGGTGTATGCCGATCAAAGTTGCGAGACGGTGAAAATGGCCGACCCTGGCTGGAGCGATATCGCCGCAACCAACGCCATTACCGGGTTTCTGCTGGACGGCATGGGCTACAAGGCCAAGGTCGACACCCTCGCGGTGCCGATTACCTTTGGCGGGCTCAAGGATGGCCAGGTGGATGTTTTCCTCGGCAACTGGATGCCGGCGCAGCAGGGTTTCTACGACAAGTTCATCGCCACCGGGGACGTCACGCAACTGGCGAAGAACCTCGACGGCACCGAGTTCACCCTCGCTGTCCCGGATTACGTCTGGGATGCGGGTGTGCATAACTTTGCCGACCTGAACAAATACGCCGACAAGTTCGACCACAAGATCTATGGCATCGGGTCTGGTGCACCGGCAAACATTTCGCTGCAAGAGATCATCAAGAAAAATGATTTCGACATGGGTCAATGGAAACTGATCGAATCCAGCGAGCAGGCCATGCTTGCGGAAGTGTCCCGCGCGGTGAAGAAACAGAAGTTCGTGACCTTCCTCGGCTGGACACCGCACCCGATGAACGTGCAGCTGAAAATGCATTACCTGAAGGGTGGCGAGAAATACTTCGGCGACACCGGCAGCGTCCACACCCTGACCCGCAAAGGTTATGCACAGGCCTGCCCGAACGTCGGCAAGCTGCTCACCAACCTGAGCTTCACCCAAGAGATGGAGAACAGCATCATGGCCGAGGTGGTGAACAAGAAAGTCAGCAATGCCGATGCGGCCAAGGCGTGGATCAAGGCCAACCCGGCAGTGCTGGACAAGTGGCTCGATGGCGTGAAGACCGTGGATGGCAAGGATGCGTTACCGGCAGTGAAAGCCAAGCTCTAACTCCCGCCACTGATCGTTCCCACGCTCTGCGTGGGAATGCATCCCGTGACGCTCCGCGTCACACTCCAAGGGCAAACGCGGAGCGTCCATGGCGGCATTCCCACGCAGAGCATGGGAACGATCAGCGTCTGTTAACCTTGTGCAAAACCCAATCCGAGAGGACCCATGGCCCTTCCCAGCCGCCATTCACTCTTCCCATTCCTCACATGGTTACCCAGGCAAACCCGCGCCAGCGTCGGTCGTGACCTGATCGTCGGCCTCAGTGGCGCGATTCTCGCGTTGCCGCAATCCATCGCCTACGCACTGATTGCCGGCCTCCCACCGGAATACGGCTTGTATGCGGCGATCATCCCGGTGTTGATCGCTTGTCTGTGGGGCTCGTCGTGGCATTTGATCTGCGGTCCGACGGCGGCCATTTCCATCGTCCTGTACGCCAGCGTCAGTCCCCTGGCCATTCCTGCGACGCAGGACTACGTCACCGTGATCCTGTTGCTGACCCTTCTGGCAGGGATTTTCCAGTGGCTGCTGGGTTTGCTGCGCTTTGGTGCGCTGGTCAATTTCGTCTCTCATTCGGTGGTGCTTGGCTTCACCCTCGGCGCGGCGGTGGTCATTGCCGTTGGCCAGTTGCCCAACTTGCTGGGGCTGGAGCTGCCCAGCCAGGCCACCGCACTGGACAGTTTCATCACACTGACCACACACCTGGGTGAAGTGGATAAACCTTCGCTCATTCTCGGATTGGCCACCGTGGCGGTCGGGCTGATCCTCAAGCTGTGCTTGCCGCGCTGGCCGACGCTGTTGATTACCCTGGTGCTGGCTGCCGTGATGGTCTGGCTTTCGCCCTCCATGTTCGGTCACGTAAAACTGGTGAGCGCCTTCACCGGTAAGCTACCGCCTTTTAGCCCATTGCCGTTGGACCTCGACCTGATCCTGCGCCTGCTGCCCAGTGCCGTGGCGGTCGGAATGCTCGGGCTGGTCACCAGCCTGTCGATTGCCCGTTCGCTGTCGGCGCGCTCGCAACAGTTGCTCGACGCCAATCAGGAAGTCCGCGCCCAAGGCTTGTCCAATATTGTCGGCGCGTTTTTTTCCGGATCGCTGTCGGCCGGCTCCTTCACCCGTTCAGGCCTGAGCTACGAAGCGGGGGCCTGTTCGCCGTTGGCGGGAGTCTTTTCGGCTTTGTGGGTGGCGTTGTTCGCCGTCTTCGGTGCCAGTCTGATCGCACACATTCCCATCCCGGCCATGGCCGGCAGTATTTTGCTGATCGCCTGGGGCCTGGTGGACCATCGTGGCATTCGTGCGTTGCTACGGGTCAGCCGCGCCGAGTTCGTGGTCATGGGCCTGACCTGTGTCGCCACGCTGCTGCTGGAACTGCAGACAGCGATCTATGCCGGGGTGCTGGCATCGCTGTTCTTTTACCTCAAGCGCACCTCGCAACCACGGGTGCAGCATTTGCGTGACGGCGATGAAGACATTCTGCGGGTCGGCGGCTCGATCTTCTTCGGCGCCAGCCACTACCTGCAAGTTCGCCTGCAACGAATGCAGGGTGCACGCGTGGTGATCGAGGCGCAGCAGATCAACTTCATCGACTATTCAGGGGTTGAGATGCTGCATCAGGAAGCACGGCGGTTACTGCGCCAGGACCGCAGCCTGACCCTGCGCCGGGCTCGGCCGCAGGTGGTGGATGAATTGAGGAAGCTGGAAGGGGCAGAGAAATGCCCGATCCGGTTTGAAGACTGAAACAACCTAATACGTGTAGGAGCGAGCCTGCTCGCGATGGACGTCAACGATAACGCGTGCATTCAGGATGCATGCGTTGTCCTTGGGTTCTTCGCGAGCAGGCTCGCTCCTACAGGGGGGCTTACGCAGCCAGTTGCCGACGAAGTTCGGCCAGCACCGGCGCCGTATCCGGACGCACGCCGCGCCACAGGAAGAAGGCTTCCGCCGCCTGCTCGGCCAACATCCCCAGCCCATCCATCGACACCGCCGCGCCATGCTCGCTGGCCCAACGGCAAAACGAGGTCGGCTCCTTGCCGTACATCATGTCGTAGCACACCGTCTTGCCCGGTTCGATCAGGCTGGTGGCAATCGGCGGAACATCGCCCGACAGACTCGCGGACGTCGCATTGATGATCAGGTCTACCGACTCTTGAAGCCAGTCATAACCACTGGCCGATACCGGGCCCAGATCGCAGAACAGTTCGGCCAGCAACTCGGCCTTGTCCACCGTACGGTTGGCGATGACCACCGACGCCGGCTGCTCAGCCAACAACGGCTCCAGCGCACCGCGCACTGCGCCGCCGGCACCGAGCAGCAGGATGCGCTTGCCCTTGAGGCTGAACCCGGCATTGACCGTCAGGTCCCGTACCAGGCCAGCACCGTCGGTGTTATCGCCCAGCAAACTGCCATCTTTCAGCTTGCTCAGTGTGTTTACCGCGCCGGCCCGCTGTGCCCGCGCCGTGAGTTTGTCGGCCAGGCGATAAGCCTCTTCCTTGAACGGTACTGTCACATTCGCGCCACGGCCTTCGAGGAAAAACGCCCGGGCACAGCTCGAAAAATCATCGAGGGGCGCCAGTGAAGTGCTGTAGTCGAGTTTCTGCCCGGTCTGCTCGGCGAACAGACGATGAATCAACGGCGATTTGCTATGGCCAATCGGGTTACCGAATACGACGTAACGGTCCATCTGGATTCCTCGTTCAGGCCTTGGCCAACCAATCGCGATCTTGCAGGAAATACTCAGTCAGGCGTGCTTCTTCGCTGCCAGGCTCGGCTTTCCAGTCGTAACCCCAGCGGACTTGCGGCGGCAGCGACATGAGAATCGACTCGGTGCGACCGCCCGATTGCAGCCCGAACAAGGTGCCACGGTCGTAGACCAGGTTGAATTCGACGTAACGCCCACGACGGTACTCCTGGAACTCCCGCTGCTTGGCGGTATAGGCGTCGTTTTTGCGGCGCTGCACGATGGGCAGGTACGCCTCGATGTAGGCGTCACCGATAGCACGCATGAACGCGAAGCTGGTGTCGAAATCCCACTCATTCAGGTCATCGAAAAACAAGCCGCCGATTCCCCGCGGTTCGTGGCGATGCTTGATGTAGAAGTAGCTGTCGCACCAGGCCTTGTAACGCGGGTAGACGTCCGCACCGAAAGGCGCACAGGCCTGTTCGGCGACGCGGTGCCAGTGCACGCAATCTTCTTCATTGCCGTAGTACGGTGTCAGGTCGAAGCCGCCGCCAAACCACCAGACCGGCTCTTCACCTTCTTTTTCGGCGATGAAAAACCGCACGTTGGCGTGGGAAGTCGGTACATGCGGGTTGTGCGGGTGGATCACCAGCGATACACCCAGGGCCTCGAAACCGCGTCCGGCCAGTTCCGGCCGGTGGGCACTGGCCGACGGTGGCAAACCGCTGCCGAAGACGTGGGAAAAGTTGACGCCGCCTTTTTCGATGACCGCGCCATTTTCGACCACTCGGGTGCGTCCGCCACCGCCGGCAGGCCGGGTCCAGGCGTCTTCGACGAAGCGCGTACCGCCGTCTTCGGCCTCCAGGGCAGCGCAAATACGGTCTTGCAGATCGAGCAGGTAGGCTTTAACGGCCTCGGTGCGGGTAGTCATGGCATCACCTTGGATCGGGCAAAGCTACGCGGCGCTCCACAGGAGCCAGCCTGCGCAAATGGGCGCGTAGCATACCACCGCCGAAGCGCTCGTCGCAGTTGACGCAGATCACGCTTCGCAGTCCCATAGGGCGCTTGGTAAAACAATCTCAGGAGAGTGCAGATGGCAAAGCGTATCCAGTTCCGTGCCCATGGTGGCCCCGAAGTGCTTGAGTATGTCGATTATCAGCCCTCCGAACCCGGCCCGCAGCAGGTTCGCGTGACCAACAAGGCCATCGGCCTGAACTTCATCGACACCTATTACCGCAGCGGCCTCTATCCGCCACCGGCCTTGCCATCGGGGGTCGGCTCGGAAGGCGCGGGCGTTGTCGAAGCCGTCGGTAGCGAAGTGACCCGATTCAAGGTCGGCGATCGCGTGGCTTACGGCAGCGGCCCGTTGGGAGCCTACAGCGAGGTCCACGTCTTGCCCGAGGCCAACCTGGTACACCTTCCGGACGCCATCAGCTTCGAGCAGGCCGCGGGTGTGATGCTCAAGGGCCTGACCGTGCAGTACCTGCTGCGCCAGACCTATGAACTCAAGGGTGGCGAGACCATCCTGTTCCACGCCGCTGCCGGTGGCGTCGGTTCCCTGGCCTGCCAATGGGCCAAGGCCTTGGGCGTCAAGTTGATCGGCACCGTGAGCTCGGCGCAGAAAGCCGCGCTGGCCAAGGCCAATGGTGCCTGGGCGACCATCGACTACAGCCATGAAAACGTCGCGCAACGCGTACTGGAATTGACTGACGGCAAAAAGGTCCCGGTGGTGTACGACGGCGTCGGCAAGGACACTTGGCTGACCTCTCTCGACTGCGCGGCGCCCCGTGGGCTGGTCGTGAGCTTCGGCAATGCGTCCGGGGCGGTGGACGGGGTGAACCTGGGGATTCTGGCGGGGAAAGGCTCGTTGTACGTCACTCGGCCGACGCTGGCGACCTACGCCAATAACGCGGAAAACCTGCAGCGTATGGCCGATGAGCTGTTCGAGATGATCATCAGCGGCAAAGTGAAAGTGGATATCAGCCAGCGTTATCCACTGGCGGACGCAGCGAAGGCGCAGACCGAGTTGTCCGCGCGGCGTACGACCGGATCGGTAATTTTATTGCCTTGAAGGCCTCTTCGCGTGCAAGCCCGCTCCCACATTGGATCTTCAGTGACCACAGAATTGGTGTTCGACACTAATCAAATGTGGGAGCGGGCTTGCTCGCGAATGGGGTCACCTCGGTCTTAATCGGGGCGCACAACATGCCCGGTCGCCAGATCCCGGATAACACTCGGGTTCTTGCGCCCACCCAGGTTCCCACCCAACACCAGATCAACCTGACCACGGAAATACTGCTCCACGCGAATCCGCGTGCGCGCTGCCGGCCGGCCCTGGGGGTTGGCGGACGTCGACACCAACGGCCCGACCAGTGCGCACAATTCCCGCACCTGCGGGTGATCGCTGACCCGCAGCGCCACCGTTTCATGCACGCCGGTAATCCACTGCGGCAGCATGTTCTGATGCGGCACCAACCAGGTGTTCGGCCCCGGCCAGGTGCTGGCCATGCGATCCATCCACAGCTCGGGAAAGTCGTCAAAGAGGAAGTCGAACTGGCGGATATTGTCGGCCACCAGTATCAGGCCCTTGTCCACGGACCGCCCCTTGATCAGCAGCAAACGATCCACTGCCTCTTCATCCCACGGGTCGCAACCCAGACCCCAGACAGCTTCGGTTGGGTAGGCAATCACCGCCCCTGCGCGAATTGCTCGTGCGGCTTGCTGCACACGCCAACTGTTGACCATGAAAAATTCTCCAGAATAAGGCTCTGCGCAGTTTACCGATCTTCCTCGTAAAACCTAGCTTACCCGCGCAAACCAGCGCCCGTTTTCGCAGACTGCGCGGCCGTCCATTTCCAGCTCCGTCAACGTCGCCAGGACCTTGGGCAAGGTCCAACCGCTGGCATCGGCCAGTGCTTCACTGGTGTGGGGGGCAGCGTGGAGCAGTACAAGTAGCGGATGACTCGTTACGGTCGCGAGTGTTTCTGTTGAAAACGGTAGCTGCTGCCAGCCGCGCAAGGCTTCGAGGATATGCTCTATGGTCTCCACCAGCACGGCGCCGTCGCGGATCAACTGATGGCAGCCGCGAGCACCGGGATGATGAATCGACCCTGGAATCGCATACACCTCGCGCCCCTGTTCCGCCGCCAGCCTGGCCGTGATCAATGAACCACTGGCAACACTGGCTTCGACGACCAGCACGCCGAGGGACAAACCGCTGATGATCCGGTTGCGTCGGGGGAAGTTGCTGGCGCTCGGAGCGGCGTCCAGCGGAAACTCCGAGAGCACCGCGCTGCCCGATGCGATCATTGCGTCCGCCAGGCGCCGATTGCGCTGTGGATAAAAATTTTCGAGTCCCGTGCCAAGTACCCCGACCGTTCGCCCGCCAACATCCAGTGCCGCCTGGTGCGCGGCTGCATCGATCCCCAGGGCCAGCCCGCTGGTGATGACAAACCCGGCACCCGCCAGGCTGCGAGAAAACGCGGCTGCGGTGTCCATGCCTGGCCGTGAAGCACGACGACTGCCGACCATCGCTAACTGCGGTTTTTCCAGGATCTGCGGATCGCCCGCCACGAACAACAACGGTGGCGCGTCGCTGATTTGCGCCAGCAGCGCCGGGTAGTCGGGCTGGTCCCACATCAGTAAATGCTGGTCCTGACGCTCTATCCAGGCCAATGCGTGGCTGGCGCCGTCACGAATTTCAGGGGAGCGCCGGGCCTCGCCACACACCTGCGGCAAGCCCAACGCTCGCCACGCACTGGCGGGTGCACTGATGGCTTTGGACGCCGAACCGAAGGCTTCCAGCAATTTCCGGAAACGCGCCGGACCAAGTTCCGGTAACCGGTGCAGACGTAAACGGGCTTCCAGTTCCGCAGGGGAAACCGATGAAACAGCGGGTATCGACATGGATCATCCTTGATCGTTATGAGCCCCCATCGAAATGGGAATAAGCTGTGGATAACTCTGTTGGTAACTTGTGAAGTCCGCTAAGGATTCCGCACCTTGTCCAGCACCGCCAAAGAACGCGAGGCCTTCAGCACCAGTCCATAGCTGAGCTTGTCGTAGGTGCGAAAAACCATCAGAAGACCAGCGCGTTCATCCGGAATTTTCAATGGCTGGCCGGTGATCCGGTCACGCACGGTTTCGCCGGTTTTCATCACTACCAGGACATTCCCTTCGGCCAGGCCGTCGCGTTTCCCCTTGTTCAAGGTGACTACGTCCAGTGCACCGATCTGCGTGACCCCGCGTGGTACATCGATGATCAGGCCGTTGACCTGGGTGTCGGGAGCGCTCGGCATGAACGTCGAATTGATCGAACGTTCTTCGCCGCTGAACAGGCGGTCGCCGAGGCGCACCTCCTGGGTGGTGCGTTGCAGCACCAGCGTCGCGACGTCACCTTCAGTGGCGACGATCTCGCCACCGCCTATGTCATCGGCGTTGATGCCCAGGAATTCCTGGGTCTGCGGATCGGTGTAGACCTTGCCCTGACGAAAAATGCCGTACACCGGTTGAGCCGGGTCGACGAGGCCGCGGGCGAAGATACGGTCGCCGATGCCGCTGAGTACGCGTTCGGCATCACCGGCAACGATATAAGGCGCCTTGTCGAAATCCTCGGCGTTGTCGACGATGCGGTTACTCAGCAAAAAGCTGTTGATCGATTTCAGCGGGATGCTCGGTATGGCGTCGGCCACCGGGCTGCTACGCACCTGTGGCGAAAGCTTAATGGTGCCTCGCGAGGTGCCGCGGTTAAGGGTCAATCGTGGTTGGCCGTTGACGTAGACCAGCGATAGCGTGTCCCCGGGGTAGATGAGATTCGGGTTTTCAACCTGTGGATTGACCTGCCAGAGTTGCGGCCACTGCCAGGGCTCACGCAGGTACTTACCCGATATGTCCCAAAGTGTGTCGCCCGCAGCGACGGTGTACTGCTGTGGAAAACCCTCCCGAAGTTGCACTTGCCCGTGCGCAAAACCTGCCGAGGCCAGAAGGAGCAGGGCGAGTAGTGATTTCCTCATGCGATGAATCCCTTTATTATGTACGTTCGCGTAAAACGCCAGAGCCCTCGGTGGCTCGCTCCCCGCTTGCTTATGAAAAGAAGGGAGCTACGTTTTACAACGGTAGCCTGCATCTTCTCCGGAGCAGCCAGGCCATCGACCCGACTTTACTTCACACGTGCAGTAATCAAAGCTTATGGCCATTTTAAACATCCTCGAATTCCCTGACCCGCGCCTGCGTACGATCGCCAAGACAGTGACCGTAGTGGACGACGAAGTGCGTCAGCTGGTCGATGATATGTTTGAAACAATGTATGAAGCGCCAGGCATCGGCCTCGCCGCGACCCAGGTCAACGTGCACAAACGTATCGTCGTGATGGACCTCTCCGAAGACCGCACCGAACCACGGGTGTTCATCAACCCCGAGTTCGAGCCCCTGACCGACGAGATGGAGCAATACCAGGAAGGCTGCCTCTCGGTGCCGGGTTTCTACGAAAACGTCGATCGCCCGCAAAAGGTCAAGGTCAAGGCCCTGGACCGCGATGGCCAGCCATACGAACTGATCGCCGAAGGCCTGCTCGCCGTTTGCATCCAGCACGAATGCGACCACCTCAACGGCAAATTGTTCGTCGACTACCTGTCCACGCTCAAACGTGACCGTATCAAGAAGAAACTGGAAAAACTTCACCGCCAGAATGCTTGATGCCCCTCTTCAAAGGCTTGCTGCGGCAAGCCTTTTTCTTTTCAAGATGCTTTGTAATCGAGAGCTTTCATGACTGAGCCACTGCGCATTGTCTTTGCCGGCACCCCGGAATTCGCCGCCGAACACCTCAAGGCCCTGCTCGCCAGCCCTTACGAGATCGTTGCGGTCTACACCCAGCCGGATCGTCCGGCGGGTCGCGGGCAAAAGCTGATGCCGAGCCCGGTCAAGCAACTCGCCCTTGAAAACAATATTGCGGTGTTACAACCCCCGACCTTGCGCAATGCCGACGCCCAGGCCGAATTGGCCGCACTGAAGCCGGACTTGATGGTGGTGGTTGCCTACGGCCTGATCCTGCCGCAGGTGGTGCTGGATATTCCGCGCCTGGGTTGCATCAATAGCCACGCGTCCCTGCTGCCTCGCTGGCGCGGTGCGGCGCCGATCCAGCGTGCCGTCGAAGCCGGTGACAGCGAAAGCGGCGTGACGGTAATGCGCATGGAAGCCGGCCTCGACACCGGGCCGATGCTGCTGAAAGTCATCACGCCGATCAGCGCCCAGGATACCGGTGGCAGCCTGCACGACCGTCTGGCCGAAATGGGTCCGCCCGCCGTGCTCCAGGCGATTGCCGGCCTCGCCGCCGGTACGCTGGAAGGTGAAGTGCAGGACGACAGCCTGGCCACCTACGCACACAAATTGAACAAGGATGAGGCGCGCATCGACTGGACGCGGCCAGCAGTTGAGCTGGAGCGTCTGGTTCGCGCTTTCAATCCTTGGCCAATCACCCACAGCACACTGAACGGCGAAGCGTTGAAAGTGCTGGCGGCGAACGTGGCCGAAGGGCAGGGCACAGCGGGGGAAGTTCTTGCTGCCAGCAAAGACGGGCTGATCGTTGCCTGCGGTCAGCAGGCCCTGTGCCTGACCCGCCTGCAATTGCCCGGTGGCAAGGCGCTGAACTTCAGTGACCTGTTCAACAGCCGTCGAGAGAAATTCGCCATCGGCACCGTCCTCGGTCAAGCGGTGGACGCTCAATGAACCCGCGTTTGGCCGCCGCCAAGGCACTCGCCGCTGTCCTGAGCGGCAAAGCTTCCCTCAACAGTTCATTGCCGACACAACTGGACAAAGTCGAAGACCGTGATCGCGGTTTCACTCAGGATCTGGCGTTTGGCACCGCTCGCTGGCAGCCGCGCTTATCCGCGCTGGCGGCCAAGCTGCTGCAGAAACCGTTCAAGGCTGCCGACGCCGATGTTGAGGCGCTCTTGCTAGTGGGCCTCTACCAACTGCTCTACACCCGAGTCCCTCCCCACGCCGCGATCGGCGAAACCGTGGGTTGCGCCGACAAGCTGAAAAAACCCTGGGCCAAGGCCTTGCTCAATGCCGTACTGCGCCGCGCGCAACGGGAAAGCGAAACCCTGCTGACCGAGCTGGAACACGACCCGGTAGTGCGCACCGCCCACCCGCGCTGGCTGCAAAAATCGCTCAAAGCCTTCTGGCCCGAGCAATGGGAAGCCATTTGTACGGCGAACAACGCGCACCCGCCCATGATTCTGCGGGTCAACCGCCGCCATCACAGCCGTGATGCCTACCTTGGCCTGCTCAGTGAAGCGGGTATCGCCGCCAATGCATGCGTTTACAGCCGCGATGGCATCATCCTCGATGCAGCCGCCGACGTGCGCAGCCTGCCGGGCTTCGCCGAAGGCTGGATAAGCGTGCAGGACGAAGCGGCACAACTGGCTGCCGATTTGCTGGACCTGGCGCCGGGCCAACGCGTGCTCGACGCTTGCTGTGCACCCGGCGGCAAGACCTGCCATATCCTCGAAGCCGAACCCAAGCTGGCCGGCGTCGTCGCCGTGGACCTTGAAGCCAAACGCCTGGTGCGGGTGCGCGAGAACCTCGAACGCCTGAAATTGAGCGCCGAACTGATCGCCGCCGACGGCCGCGACACCGCCACCTGGTGGGACGGCAAGCCCTTCCAGCGCATCCTCCTCGATGCACCGTGCTCGGCCACCGGCGTGATTCGCCGTCACCCGGACATCAAGCTGACTCGCCAGCCCGATGACATCGCTGCGCTGGCGTTGCTGCAAGGTGAATTGCTGGACGCCCTGTGGATGACGCTGGAAGTCGGCGGCATCCTGCTCTATGCCACCTGTTCCACGCTGCCGACCGAAAACACCGAAGTGATCGAGGCCTTCCTCGCTCGCACCCCGGGCGCCCGCGAACTGGACCTGGCCACGACGGCCGGGATCAAGCAACTCCATGGTCGGCAATTGCTCGCCCAGGAAGGTGGTCACGACGGGTTCTACTACGCCAAGCTGATCAAGATCGCCGCCGCACGCGGCTAAACGGATTCAACGGAGTGACTGGATGAAAATCATCATCCTCGGAGCGGGGCAGGTCGGCGGTTCGCTGGCGGAGCACCTGGCAAGCGAAGCGAATGACATTACCGTGGTCGACACCGATGGCGAACGCCTGCGTGACCTCGGCGACCGACTGGACATCCGTACGGTACAAGGCCGCGGTTCGCTGCCCAGTATTCTGCGCCAGGCTGGCGCCGATGATGCCGACATGCTGGTCGCCGTGACCAGCAGCGATGAAACCAATATGGTGGCCTGCCAGGTTGCCCATACCCTTTTCCATACACCGACCAAGATCGCCCGCGTGCGTGAAGCGGCGTACCTGACCCGCAACGAATTGTTCGACAACGAAGCGATCCCGGTGGATGTGCTGATCAGCCCCGAGCAGGTGGTCACCAACTACATCAAGCGCCTGATCCAGCATCCGGGCGCCTTGCAGGTGATCGACTTCGCCGAGGGCAAGGCGCAGTTGGTTGCGGTGCGGGCCTATTACGGCGGGCCGCTGGTAGGTCAGCAACTGCGCCAGCTGCGTGAACACATGCCGAATGTCGAAACCCGCGTGGCCGCCATTTTCCGTCGCGACCGACCGATCCTGCCCCAGGGCGATACGGTGATCGAAGCGGACGACGAAGTGTTTTTCATCGCCGCTCGGGCGAACATTCGCGCGGTCATGAGTGAAATGCGCCGTCTCGACGAGACCTACAAGCGCATCGTCATCGCCGGTGGCGGGCAAATCGGCGAACGCCTGGCCGAAGCCATTGAAAGCCGTTACCAAGTGAAGATCATCGAGATGAATCCGGCACGCTGCCGACACCTCTCGGACACCCTCGACAGCACCGTGGTGTTGCAGGGCAGCGCTTCGGACCGTGACCTGCTGCTGGAAGAGAACATCGCCGACGCGGACATCTTCCTGGCCCTGACCAACGACGACGAGGCCAACATCATGTCGTCGCTGCTGGCCAAGCGCTTGGGCGCTAAGAAGGTGATGACCATCATCAATAACCCGGCCTACGTCGACCTGATCCAGGGCGGCGACATCGACATCGCCATCAGCCCGCAACTGGCGACCATCGGCACCTTGCTGGCGCACGTGCGTCGCGGCGATATCGTCAGCGTGCACTCATTGCGCCGCGGTGCTGCGGAAGCCATCGAGGCGATTGCGCACGGCGACGCGAAATCGAGCAAGGTGATCGGCAAGGCCATCGAAAACATCGGCTTGCCACCGGGCACGACGATTGGCGCGATTATTCGTGATGAAGAGGTCATTATCGCGCACGATGACACCGTGATCGCCGCCGGCGACCATGTGATCCTGTTCCTTGTGGATAAAAAGCATATTCGCGATGTGGAAAAGCTGTTCCACGTTGGACTCAGCTTCTTCTGACGATCGTTCCCACGCTCTCTGTGGGAATACAGCCCGGGACGCTCCGCGTCCCAAAGCGGACGCAGAGCGTCCATTGAGGCGTTCCCACGTAGAGCGTGGGAACGATCATAAGAGGTGTCACCCATGATCGAATCCCTGGAAAAAATGCTCGCCAAGGGTGTGGATAACTCGTTACTGCGCTTCGGCCTGGGCAAGGGTTACCTGGATCTTGGGGAAAACGCCAAGGCCGTCGAGCATTTCCAGCGCTGCGTCGAGATCGATCCGAAGTACTCGGCCGCCTGGAAACTGTTAGGCAAGGCTCATCTGGCGCTGGCGGATGTCGCGGCTGCGCGACAAGCCTGGGAGAAAGGCCTGGAAGCCGCCCGAAACCACGGCGACAAACAGGCCGAAAAAGAAATGACTGTGTTTCTGAAGAAACTCGACCGTCAGGCGCACTGACTGCAGACAGCCCAAGCCATCCGGTTCAGTACCAGCGTTCTTCACCCGCAGGACGCTTCTTGAAGCGCTTCATGCTCCACATGTACTGGCTCGGATACGCCCGCACATAGCGCTCGACGACCTGGCTCATGGCTGCGCAAGAAGTGGCGGTATCGGTGCTGTACATGGCCTCGGGCGCGGCTTCCAGGATCACCTTGTAGCCCGAACCGTCCGGCAACCGCAGGGCATGCAGGAACACGCCCACCGCTTTGCCACCGGCGAGCATGTTCGGCACAAACTTGCTGGTCAGCGCCTGTACGGCGAAGAACGGCACGAAGATCCCCGCGGATTCGGCCGGTTCCGGGTCGGCTGGAATACCCACCGCACCACCTCTGCGCACTTCCTTGATCACACTGAGGATGCCTTCCTTGGTGGAAGCGGCCACCTTGTTGCCCAGTTGAACCCGTTGCTTTTGCAGCAACTCATCCACCGCCTTCAATTTTGGCGGGCGATAGAAAATGATCGGTTTGCACTGGCTGCAGTAGAAATGGTTGAGCACTTCCCAGTTGCCCAGGTGACTGGTGATGCCCACCACGCCTTTGCCGGAGGCGAGGGCGTCTTTCAATACGTCGAGGCCTTCCACCTCGCGGACCAGGTCGATGGAGCGCTGGGCCGGCCAGATCCAGGCACAGGCGCTTTCAGTCAGGGACTTGCCAATGTCCCGCAAGCTCTGGCCCACCAGGCGCTCACGCTCGGCGGGGTCCATGTCGGGAAAGCACTTGGACAGATTGATCCGCACCACATCGCGGGAACGGTTCGGGGTTTTCCACATGACCCAGCCTATCGCCGAGCCCACGGCTTGAACGGCCCGCCACGGAAGCAGGGCAAACAGCCGCAGAGCGCCTACCAGCAAGGCGCCTTTCAACTTATCCACAGGTCACTCCTGATCTTGTGCTGTGCGCGAGGCGGCCATTCTAACCGCCGTTGACCAGCATCGCGTAGCGATCGCAATCGCGGGTGTGGTCCATGACCATGCCCGATGCCTGCATCAGTGCGTAGCAAATGGTCGGGCCAACGAAGGTGAACCCGGCCTTTTTCAAGCCTTTGCTCATCTCCACTGCCTCGGGTGTGATCGCCGGCACTTCGCTGCGATCCTTGAAATGATTGATCTTCGGCACACCGCCGACAAAGGACCAGAGAAACGCCACCGGATCCTCCAGTGCCATCCAGGCCTGGGCATTGCGTCGGGCCGCATTAAGCTTGAGGCGATTGCGGATGATCCCCGGGTCGAGCATCAGTTCATCGATTTCCGCGTCGCTCATCTGCGCCACGCGCTGGATGTCGAAGCCGTACATCACCCGGCGATAATGCTCGCGCTTGCGCAGCACAGTGATCCAGGAAAGGCCGGCCTGGAACCCTTCGAGCAAAAGCAACTCGAACAATGCCTGCGCATCGCGTAGCGGCGTGCCCCACTCCTGATCGTGATAAGCCATGTACAGCGGATCTTCGGTACACCAAAAGCAGCGTGGCATAGGGCTCCAGGGGGCGTGCGCAGCAACGAATCGGGTATACTCCCGCTCTTTAAATCGCAGCCCAAGAAACAGGTGAATTTCGTGAGCCAGCCTACGCCAGCCGTGCGTACCTTCCAAGACTTGATCCTCGCCCTCCAGCAATACTGGGCCGAGCAAGGTTGTGTGGTACTTCAGCCCTACGATATGGAAGTAGGCGCCGGCACTTTCCACACCGCTACATTCCTGCGCGCCATTGGCCCGGAAACCTGGAACGCCGCTTATGTACAGCCAAGTCGTCGCCCGACTGACGGCCGCTACGGCGAAAACCCGAACCGTCTGCAGCACTACTACCAGTTCCAGGTGGTGCTCAAGCCGAACCCGGACAACTTCCAGGAACTGTACCTGGGCTCCCTCAAGCACGTGGGCCTGGACCCATTGGTGCATGACATTCGGTTCGTCGAAGACAACTGGGAATCGCCGACCCTCGGCGCCTGGGGTCTGGGCTGGGAAGTCTGGCTCAACGGCATGGAAGTGACCCAGTTCACCTACTTCCAGCAAGCGGGCGGCATCGAATGCTACCCGGTAACCGGCGAGATCACTTACGGCCTCGAGCGCCTGGCCATGTACCTGCAAGGCGTGGATTCGGTCTACGACCTGGTCTGGGCTGACGGTCCGTTCGGCAAAGTGACCTACGGCGACGTGTTCCACCAGAATGAAGTGGAGCAGTCGACCTACAACTTTGAACACGCCAACGTCGAGAAGCTGTTCGAATTGTTCGATTTCTACGAAAGCGAAGCCAAGCGCCTGATCGAACTCGACCAGCCGCTGCCGTTGCCAAGCTACGAAATGGTGTTGAAGGCGTCCCACACCTTCAACCTGCTGGATGCGCGCCGGGCGATTTCCGTGACCGCGCGTCAGCAATACATCCTGCGCGTTCGCACCCTGGCGCGTTCCGTTGCGCAAGCCTACCTGCTGGCTCGCGCCAAGCTGGGCTTCCCGATGGCGACCCCGGACCTGCGTGACGAAGTACTGGCCAAGCTGGAGGCTGCACAATGAGTGCTCTGGATTTTCTGGTTGAATTGGGCACTGAAGAACTGCCACCCAAGGCCCTGAACACCCTGGCCGAGGCATTCCTTGCCGGTATCGACAAGGGCCTGCAAGCTGCCGGCCTGAACTACGAGACCAAAACCGTATACGCCGCGCCACGCCGTCTGGCGGTGCTGATCACCTCGCTGGCCACCCAGCAGCCGGATCGCAGCATCAACCTCGATGGCCCGCCACGCCAGGCCGCGTTCGATGCCGAAGGCAACCCGACTCAAGCGGCACTGGGCTTTGCCAAGAAATGCGGGGTCGACCTGAGCGAAATCGATCAGAGCGGTCCGAAACTGCGTTACAGCCAGAGCATTGCCGGCAAGCCGACCGCGAGCCTGCTGCCGACCATCGTCGAAGATTCGTTGAACGACCTGCCGATCCCTAAACGCATGCGTTGGGGGGCGCGCAAGGAAGAATTCGTGCGTCCGACCCAATGGCTGGTGATGCTGCTCGGCGACCAGGTCATCGATTGCACCATCCTTGCCCAGAAGTCCGGCCGCGATTCCCGTGGTCACCGCTTCCACCATCCAGAAAGCGTGCGCATCGGTTCGCCGTCCAGCTACCTGGCCGACCTGCGTGCCGCTTACGTGCTGGCCGACGCCAACGAGCGTCGCGACATTATCAGCAAGCGCACCGAAGAGCTGGCCACCCGCCAGGAAGGCACGGCAATCGTTCCACCAGCCTTGCTCGATGAAGTGACCGCGCTGGTCGAGTGGCCGGTGCCGCTGGTGTGCTCGTTCGAGGAGCGTTTCCTCGACGTGCCGCAAGAAGCGCTGATCACCACCATGCAGGATAACCAGAAGTACTTCTGCCTGCTGGATGCTGAAGGCAAGTTGCTGCCACGTTTCATTACCGTGGCCAACATCGAAAGCAAAGACCCGCAGCAGATCATCGCCGGTAACGAAAAAGTAGTTCGCCCACGCCTGACTGACGCCGAGTTCTTCTTCAAGCAAGACAAGAAGCAGAAGCTCGAAGAATTCAACCAGCGTCTGCAGAACGTTGTGTTCCAGGAAAAACTCGGCAGCGTCTACGACAAGGCCGAGCGCGTTTCCAAGCTCGCCGCCTACATCGCTGCGCGCATCGGCGGCAACGCTTCGTGGGCCGCTCGTGCAGGCTTGCTGTCGAAATGCGACCTGGCCACCGAAATGGTCGGCGAGTTCCCGGAGATGCAAGGTGTCGCCGGCTACTACTACGCCCTCAATGACGGCGAGCCGGAAGATGTCGCCCTGGCCCTGAACGAACAATACATGCCGCGCGGTGCCGGTGCCGAATTGCCTGCCACCCTGACCGGTGCGGCCGTGGCCATCGCCGACAAGCTCGACACCCTCGTGGGGATTTTCGGGATCGGCATGCTGCCGACCGGTAGCAAAGACCCCTACGCCCTGCGCCGTGCCGCACTGGGCGTGCTGCGTATCCTGATCGAGAAACAACTGGATCTGGACCTGAACGACGCCGTGGCTTTCGCCGTGAATGCGTTCGGTTCCAAGGTCAAGGCTGCCGGCCTCAACGATGCCGTACTGGAATTCATCTTCGACCGTCTGCGTGCTCGTTATGAGGATGAAGGCGTCGATGTGGCCACCTACCTGTCGGTTCGTGCCTTGAATCCGGGCTCGGCCCTGGACTTCGACCAGCGCGTGCAAGCGGTGCAGGCTTTCCGCAAGTTGCCGGAAGCGGCGGCCCTGGCGGCGGTGAACAAGCGCGTATCGAACTTGCTGAGCAAGGTCGAAGGCTCGGTGCCGACCGTGGTGGAAGCCAAGTACTTCGACAATGCCAACGAGTTCTCCCTGTACTCGGCGATCCAGCAGGCTGACCAGGCTGTCCAGCCTATGGCCGCGGCACGTCAGTACAGTGAATCGCTGGCTCGCCTGGCCGCCTTGCGCGAGCCGGTGGATGCGTTCTTCGAAGCGGTGATGGTCAATGCGGAAGACGCCAATGTGCGCGCCAACCGTTATGCACTGCTGGCGCGCCTGCGTGGCTTGTTCCTCGGCGTCGCCGATATTTCGTTGCTGGGGTAAGACTGTTTGAAACTGCTGATTCTCGATCGGGACGGGGTGATCAATTACGACTCCGACGCTTACATCAAGTCGGTGGAGGAGTGGATTCCACTCCCCGGTTCGATCGAAGCCATCGCGCAGTTGAGCAAGGCTGGCTGGACGGTGGCGGTTGCCACCAACCAGTCGGGCATCGCTCGCGGCTATTACGATCTCGCCACCCTGGAAGCCATGCACGAGCGCTTGCGCTCACTGGTGGCCGAGCAGGGTGGTGAAGTCGGCCTGATCGTCTACTGCCCGCACGGGCCGGACGACGGCTGCGATTGCCGTAAACCCAAACCCGGGATGTTGAAAAGCATCGCCGCACATTACAACGTATCGCTGACTGATCTATGGTTTGTCGGCGATAGTCTCGGTGACCTGGAAGCCGCCAAAGCCGTCGATTCTCAGCCAGTTTTAGTTAAGACCGGGAAAGGCGAAAAGACTTTGGGCAAGACCCTACCGGCAGGCACTTTGATTTTCGACGATCTGGCGGCGATTGCCGCAGAACTTATCCACAATTAGAGCGCTTTCGACAGATCGGGAGTGCGCTTGAACAGTCGGGCAGTGCCCGTAACGGTAAACGTCGCCATGTCGATACTGCAGGCCATCAGAACATTTCTCTTTTACCTGCTGCTGGGCACCAGTTCCCTGCTGTGGTGCAGCCTGAGTTTTTTTATCGCGCCCTTTCTGCCGTTCAAGGCGCGCTATCGGTTCATCAACGTGTATTGGTGCCGCTGCGCCTTGTGGCTGAGCAAGGTGTTCCTGGGCATTCGCTATGAAGTGAAGGGTGCCGAAAACGTTCCGGCACAGCCCTGCGTGATTCAGTCGAACCACCAGAGCACCTGGGAGACGTTCTTCCTCTCGGCCTATTTCGAGCCCTTGAGCCAGGTCCTCAAGCGCGAACTGCTCTACGTGCCTTTCTTCGGCTGGGCCATGGCCATGCTGCGCCCGATCGCCATCGACCGGGACAACCCGAAAGCGGCACTCAAGCACGTCGCCAAGAAAGGCGATGAATTGCTCAAGGATAACGTCTGGGTGCTGATTTTCCCCGAAGGCACGCGCGTTCCCTACGGCACCATCGGCAAATTCTCGCGAGGCGGTACGGCGTTGGCCGTTAATGCCGAGCTACCGGTGCTGCCGATTGCACACAACGCTGGCAAGTTCTGGCCAAAAAACGGTTGGGCGAAGAAGCAGGGTGTCATCACCGTGATCATCGGCGCGCCGATGTATGCCGAAGGAAGCGGACCACGCGCCATCGCCGATTTGAACGATCGGGTTCAGGCCTGGAACGAGCAGATGCAGCGGGAAATGGGCTCTCTGCCACCGACTCCACAAGCACCTGCTGCCAACGATCAGGTGGCTGTCTGAGGTTCTGTGGATAACCTGTGTACCGTTTGTGAGAAAAGTGCTGTTTTTTGATTCTAACTTGATGATTTATATAGATATTTCTTAAACCGTAAAAAAACCAAAAAACGTGCATAAGTTTTTTTTGGGCGCAAAAAAACCGGCTGATATAGCCGGTTTTTTTATGCCTGTAATGTGGGTGTTTCACACTTGCAGAGGATTTACTTTTTTCCACAAAAAGGCCAACGCGCGACGTTGGCCTTTTTCGTTTGGCGATTGAACCGGGATCAGAAATCCAGGTTGGAAACCGCCAGGGCGTTGCTTTCGATGAAGTCACGGCGAGGCTCGACCGCATCACCCATCAGGGTGTTGAAGATCTGGTCCGCGCCAATGGCGTCCTCGATGGTTACTTTCAGCATCCGGCGAACGCTTGGGTCCATGGTGGTTTCCCACAGCTGGTCCGGGTTCATTTCACCCAGTCCTTTGTATCGCTGAATGGTGTGGCGCTTGGTGCTTTCAGCCATCAACCATTCCAGGGCTTCCTTGAACTCGGTGACCGCTTTCTTACGCTCGCCACGCTGGATGTACGCTCCATCGTCGAGCAGAGTGCTCAACTGAGCGCCCAGTGATACGACGGTCTTGTAGTCGTTGCTACCGAAGAAGTCGCGGTTGAACGTGACGTAGTTCGACAGGCCGTGGGAGATCAGCTCGACCTCTGGCAGCCAGACATTACGCTCACGGTCTTCACGCAGGCTGGCCTTGTAGACCAGGCCAGACTTCTCGACGGTGCGCAGACGCACTTCATACTGGGCCAGCCAATCCTGCATCGCTGCGTGATCGGACAGTTGCTCCAGGCTCACGGCCGGCAGGTAGATGAAGTGCTCCGTCAGTTCCTGTGGGTACAGGCGCGACAGACGCTTGAGGGTCTTCATCACCAGGCGGAAGTCATTCACCAGGCGCTCAAGGGCTTCGCCGGAGATACCCGGTGCCTCTTCATTCAGGTGCAGGCTCGCATCTTCCAGGGCCGACTGCGTCATGTACTCTTCCATGGCGTCGTCGTCTTTGATGTATTGCTCTTGCTTGCCCTTCTTGACCTTGTACAGCGGTGGCTGGGCAATATAGATGTAGCCGCGCTCGATCAACTCTGGGAGCTGACGGAAGAAGAACGTCAGCAGCAGGGTACGAATGTGCGAACCGTCGACGTCAGCATCGGTCATGATGATGATGTTGTGATAACGCAACTTGTCGATGTTGTACTCTTCGCGACCGATGCCGCAGCCGAGCGCGGTGATCAAGGTGCCCACTTCCTGGGACGAGATCATCTTGTCGAAACGTGCCTTCTCGACGTTCAGGATCTTACCCTTGAGCGGGAGGATCGCCTGGGTCTTGCGGTTGCGTCCCTGCTTGGCGGAGCCGCCAGCAGAGTCACCTTCCACGAGGTACAGTTCGGAGAGGGCAGGGTCCTTTTCCTGGCAGTCAGCCAGTTTGCCCGGCAGGCCGGCGATGTCCAGCGCGCCTTTGCGGCGGGTCATCTCACGGGCCTTGCGCGCCGCTTCACGAGCACGTGCCGCGTCGATCATCTTGCCGACAACCAGCTTGGCTTCGTTCGGGTTTTCCAGCAGGAAGTCGGAGAAGTACTTGCCCATTTCCTGTTCGACCGCGGTCTTCACTTCGGAAGAAACCAGCTTGTCCTTGGTCTGGGAGCTGAACTTCGGATCCGGCACTTTTACCGAAATGATCGCGGTCAGGCCTTCACGGGCATCGTCACCGGTGGTCGCGACCTTGTGCTTCTTCGCCAGGCCTTCGGCTTCGATATACGTATTGAGGTTACGCGTCAGGGCGGAACGGAAACCCACCAGGTGAGTACCGCCATCGCGCTGCGGAATGTTGTTGGTGAAGCACAACAGGTTCTCGTTGAAGCTGTCGTTCCACTGCAGGGCGATTTCTACGCCGATGCCGTCTTCGCGCTGGATGTTGAAATGGAACACCTGGTTGACCGGGGTCTTGTTGGTGTTCAGGTATTCAACGAACGCGCGCAAGCCGCCTTCGTACTTGAACAGTTCTTCCTTGCCGCTGCGCTCATCCTTGAGGACGATGCCGACACCGGAGTTGAGGAAGGACAGTTCACGAATCCGCTTGGCCAGGATGTCCCAGCTGAAGTGGATGTTCTTGAAGGTTTCGCTGGAAGCCTTGAAGTGGATCTGGGTGCCGGTGGTTTCGCTGTCGCCAACGATCTTCATCGGTTCCTGCGGAACACCATGGACGTAGGTCTGTTCCCAGATCTTGCCGCTACGGCGAACGGTGAGGACGAGCTCTTCAGACAGTGCGTTCACTACCGACACGCCTACACCGTGCAGGCCGCCGGATACCTTGTAGGAGTTGTCATCGAACTTACCGCCGGCGTGCAGCACGGTCATGATGACCTCGGCTGCCGAAACGCCTTCTTCCTTGTGCACGTCTACCGGGATGCCACGACCGTTGTCTTTGACGGTGATGGATTCATCCGGGTGAATGATGATGCTGATGTCGTCGCAGTGGCCGGCGAGCGCTTCGTCGATCGAGTTATCGACCACCTCGAACACCATGTGGTGCAGACCGCTGCCATCGTCGGTGTCACCAATGTACATACCGGGACGTTTGCGTACGGCATCCAGGCCTTTCAGCACTTTAATGCTCGTTGAGTCGTACGTATTTTCTTCGCTCAATGCCTTCACTCCCGATGGTCGTGGGTCTGGGTGATACGGCCCTGTTCCACGTGGAACAGGGCGACTGGCGTTTCCGTCTGCCAGCCTTCCCTCAATAATTCGTGGTCTACACAGGTGATAAACACCTGGCAGCGTAAGTCTTCCAGCAAGCGGCAAAGCGCACGGCGATGCTGCTCGTCCAGTTCGGACGGCAAGTCATCCACCAGATAAATACACTGACCGCGTCGGGCCTGGCTGACCAGGTGACCTTGGGCAATCCGCAATGCGCAGACCACCAACTTTTGCTGTCCTCGGGACAGGATGTCCGCGGCATTGTGAGCGCCCAATCTGAGGCGCAAATCAGCTCGTTGCGGTCCTGCCTGGGTATGCCCCATCTGCTGATCCCGCTGAAGGGATCCGGCGAGCACAGCGCTCAGTTCACGGTCTTTGTCCCAGCCCCGGTAATAGCTGAGCGTTAGGCCCTCAAGCTCAACCAGTTCGCTCAAGGTCTGTTCAAACACCGGTTTCAAGGCTTTGATATAGGCGCGGCGGTATTCATCTATTTCAGCGCTGGCCTGGCACAGCTCCCTGTCCCAAACCGCTTGCGAAACGGCGTCAAGTGTACCATGCCGCAGCCAAGAGTTTCTCTGGCGCAGGGCCTTCTGCAGGCGTTGCCAGGTAGACATGAACCGAGGTTCCACGTGGAACACGCCCCAGTCGAGGAACTGTCGGCGAATCTTCGGCGCCCCCTCCAGCAAGCGGAAGCTGTCCGGGTTGATCAATTGCAGCGGCAGGATCTCGGCCAGTTGCGCCGCGCTACGCGCGTTCTGCCCGTCGATCCGGATCTGGAACTCCCCCTGGCGGTCCCGCGAAATGCCCAAGGCGCTGTGTCCGCCTTCGGCGAGTTCGACCTGGCCGAATACCGTGCACGCCAATTGTTCGTATTGAATGACAGGTAACAGGCGGGTGCTGCGAAACGAACGCGCGAGCCCCAGCAGATGAATGGCTTCCAGGACACTGGTTTTGCCGCTGCCGTTGGCGCCGTAAAGAATATTGATTCGGGGGGAGGGGGAGAAGGTCACCGGATGCAGATTGCGCACCGCGGTGACCGAGACGCGACTTAAGGACATCTAGCTTCTGCTGAACATGATTACAGGCGCATCGGCATGACGACGTAGGCCGAGTCGTCGTTGTCGGACTCTTGTACCAGCGCACTGCTGTTAGAGTCGGACAGGATCAGGCGAACCTGCTCGGTGGTCATCACGCCCAATACGTCGAGCAAGTAGCTAACGTTAAAGCCGATTTCCAGGGAGCCGCCGTTGTACTCTACGCCAACTTCTTCTTCCGCTTCCTCCTGCTCCGGGTTGTTCGCCTGGATCTTCAGCTGACCAGGGGCCAGTTGCAGGCGGATGCCGCGGTATTTCTCGTTGGACAGGATCGCCGTGCGGCTGAATGCCTCGCGCAGCGCCTGACGATCACCCAACACCAGCTTGTCCCCGCCTTTTGGCAGAACACGCTCGTAGTCCGGGAATTTGCCGTCAACCAATTTCGAGGTGAAGGTGAACTCACCGGTAGTTGCGCGAATGTGGTGCTGACCCAGGACGATGCTGACGATACCGTCCGGCTCGGTCAGCAAACGTGCCAGTTCAAGGATACCCTTGCGCGGCACAATCACCTGATGGCGGTCCGGCTGGCCGATATCAGCCTGCATCGAACACATCGCCAAGCGGTGACCATCGGTGGCCACGGCGCGAATAACGCCTGCCGAGACTTCCAGCAGCATGCCGTTGAGGTAGTACCGTACGTCCTGCTGGGCCATGGCGAAGCTGGTGCGTTCGATCAGGCGACGCAGTTTGGATTGTTCCAGGCTGCACGTCAGCGAACCCGGACCTTCTTCCACAGTAGGGAAATCGTTGGCTGGCAAGGTCGAGAGGGTGAAGCGGCTTCGACCGGCCTTCACTACCAGCTTCTGTTCATCGACCTTGATGTCGATCAGCGCGTCGTTCGGCAGGCTTTTGCAGATATCCATCAGTTTACGTGCAGGCACAGTGATGGAACCTGTTTCAGCAGGCTCTTCGAGCTGCACTCGACCAACCAGCTCGACTTCAAGGTCGGTACCGGTCAGCGACAATTGCTGGCCTTCGACAACCAGCAGCACGTTG
Source organism: Pseudomonas sp. G5(2012) (assembly GCF_000408945.1). NCBI lineage: Bacteria > Pseudomonadati > Pseudomonadota > Gammaproteobacteria > Pseudomonadales > Pseudomonadaceae > Pseudomonas > Pseudomonas sp. G5(2012). Next base: position 136,035 of record NZ_APIO01000044.1, on the reverse strand, counting down.
GAGAGCACCGGCAAGGTCTGTCGGCGCTCGACGACGCCTGCGACCAGTTGCAGGGGTTTCAACAGGGCTTCGCGTTGAATGGTGAAATGCATGGTCTAGTCCCTTGCCTTAAAAGCTGCGCTGGTGTTCATCAAGTGGTCAGTGTACGCAGCAGGTTCTTGTAGTCCTCGCGGATGTCCGCGTCGGATTCCTTAAGTTCGTTGATCTTGCGGCAGGCGTGCAAAACAGTCGTGTGGTCACGCCCACCAAACACATCACCGATTTCCGGCAAGCTGTGGTTGGTCAGTTCCTTGGACAACGCCATGGCGACCTGACGTGGGCGGGCAACCGAACGTGAACGACGTTTGGACAGCAAATCCGAGATCTTGATCTTGTAGTACTCGGCGACGGTGCGCTGAATGTTATCCACAGAGACCAGTTTGTCTTGCAGCGCCAACAAATCCTTCAGGGACTCGCGGATCAGCTCAATGGTGATATCGCGACCCATGAAGTGCGAATGGGCGATCACGCGTTTGAGCGCACCTTCCAGTTCACGGACGTTGGAGCGAATGCGTTGGGCAATGAAGAACGCTGCATCGTGGGGCAGATCGACTTTGGCCTGGTCGGCTTTCTTCATCAGGATCGCGACACGGGTTTCCAGTTCCGGCGGCTCTACAGCCACCGTGAGGCCCCAGCCGAAGCGAGACTTCAGGCGCTCTTCAAGGCCTTCAATTTCTTTCGGGTAGCGGTCACTGGTAAGAATGACCTGCTGGCCACCTTCAAGCAGAGCGTTGAAGGTGTGGAAAAACTCTTCCTGGGAACGTTCCTTGCGGGCGAAGAATTGAATGTCATCGATGAGCAATGCATCCACCGAACGGTAGAAGCGCTTGAATTCATTGATCGCGTTCAACTGCAGAGCCTTGACCATGTCGGCCACGAAGCGCTCGGAATGCAGGTACACGACCTTGGCGTTCGGATTCTTCTTTAATAGGTGGTTACCCACAGCGTGCATCAAGTGGGTTTTACCCAAGCCTACACCGCCATAAAGGAACAACGGGTTGTAACCGTGCTTGGGGTTGTCCGCCACTTGCCAGGCTGCGGCCCGGGCCAGTTGGTTGGACTTACCCTCAACAAAGTTCTCGAAGGTAAAGGTGCGGTTCAGGTAGCTGGTGTGCTTGAGCGCGCCTTCAACCTGGACGGTACGTTGCTCGGCGCGAACCGGAGCCTGTTGCGAACTGGCGCCGGCCATGGGGTCGAAGCTGTCACGCGAAGGTTCTTGCTCGCTGACTTCAGCGGGCTTGGGCGTCGAACGCTTGTTCGATGGTGCAGGAGGTGGCACAGCTGCAGGCGCGGCAGCAGCCTGAACCTGGGAGGCCGCCGCTGCGGCCAGTGGCGCATTCGGCGCAGCGCGCGGAGCGGAACTGCGTTTGCTGCCTATTAATAAGGAAAGCGCAGGCGCCATACCGTTGCCGTGCTCGTCGAGCAATTCCAGGACGCGACTCAGGTATTTCTCGTTGACCCAGTCCAGGACGAAACGGTTGGGTGCATAGACACGCAACTCGTCGCCTTCGGCTTCGACCTGTAGTGGACGGATCCAAGTGTTGAATTGTTGGGCAGGCAGCTCATCGCGCAAAAGCTCCACGCACTGCTGCCAAAGTTCCACTGACACGGAGATCCCCTAAGTTGAAAGCCGGTGAGGCAAAAACAAGCGGCCATTGTAACGGCCAGACGCCGACTTATCCACACGTAGGTGAGTCGTGCACCGAGAAGAATCAAGGTTCCATACGGTAAAAAGACGACCAATGGTCTGTGCATAAGGTCTGTGGATAACCCCCTCTAAGCTCATTGCACAAGTGGGGGCGAAACTCGGTGGATAACCTGCCTGTGGATAAGGCTGCCTTTCACACACAGGTTTTCCGACAGTGCAGCACAGGCTGAACACGGTTTTCCACTGTAGTTGTCATTCTCTGTACAGCGTGTAAGACAAGGGCTTAAGGCAGTTATCCACAGATGAGGGTCGCCCTAGCCTTTATAAGCTTTACAGAAAAGCTTTAAATACTTTCCTTCTTTATTTTTATGTTTGTCGAAGGATCAGGGTCGGAGAAAACCTCTGGAGATCTATTTATAAGGAAACGTTGGTTGGAAATTGACCTAGAGGCTTGCTTTCTCTAGAATCCCCGGTCTCTTAAAACGGGGGCCATTCCGGCCCGTTGTGGACGAACCAGGTAACACGACAATGAAACGTACTTTCCAACCAAGCACTATCAAACGCGCTCGTACCCACGGTTTCCGTGCTCGCATGGCTACCAAGAACGGCCGTGCCGTTCTGTCGCGTCGTCGCGCCAAAGGTCGTGCGCGTCTGGCAGTTTGATAAGCCGGCACTGGAGGTGAGTCAGGACTTCAGTCGGGAAAAGCGTCTGCTTACTCCCCGGCATTTCAAGGCAGTCTTTGACTCCCCTACCGGCAAGGTACCGGGGAAAAATCTCCTGCTCCTTGCGCGCAACAACGATCTTGATCACCCCCGTCTCGGGCTGGTTATCGGGAAAAAGAGCGTAAAGCTCTCCGTCGAGCGCAATCGCCTCAAACGTCTGATGCGCGAATCGTTTCGCCTGAACCAGGATTTGCTGGTCGGCTGGGACATCGTTATCGTCGCGCGCAAAGGTTTGGGTGACGTAGAAAACCCCGAATTGATTCAGCATTTCGGCAAACTCTGGAAGCGTCTGGCACGCAGCACGCCGGTACCAGCAGTCAAAACCGAAACTGTAGGGGTAGACAGTCCAGATGCGTAAACTGGCACTCGTTCCGATCCAGTTTTATCGCTACGCCATTAGTCCCCTAATGGCCAGTCACTGTCGTTTCTACCCCAGTTGTTCCTGCTACGCGTTAGAAGCCATTGAAAATCATGGCCTTCTGCGCGGTGGCTGGCTGACCTTTCGTCGTTTAGGTCGCTGTCATCCGTGGAATCCCGGTGGTTATGACCCGGTTCCATCTATCCCTACCTCCCGTTCTTCTTCGATGGCCGAGTAATCATGGATATCAAACGCACGATCCTGATCGTCGCCCTGGCAATCGTGTCCTACGTTATGGTTCTTAAATGGAACCAGGACTATGGCCAAGCTGCCTTGCCGACTCAGAATGTTGCTTCCAGTACGACCGCACCGGGCCTCCCGGATACGGCCACTGGCAATAAAGCGTCCGTCAGTGACGACATTCCACACGCCGCAAACGATACCAGCGCACCTGCCGAAACTCCGGTTGCTGCAAGCACCGACCTCATCCAGATCAAAACGGATGTGCTCGATCTGGCCATCGATCCTCAAGGTGGTGATGTCGCCCAACTGAGATTGCCGCTGTATCCACGTCGCCAGGACCATCCGGAAATTCCATTCCAGTTGTTCGACAACGGCAACGAGCGGACTTATCTGGCGCAAAGTGGCCTGATTGGCAGCAACGGCCCGGATGCAAGTCCTGCCGGTCGTCCGGTTTACTCGGCGGAGAAGAAGGTTTATCAACTGGCTGATGGCCAGGACCAACTGGTCGTGGACCTGAAGTTCAGCAAGGACGGCGTCAACTACATCAAGCGTTTCACCCTGAAACGCGGCCTGTATGACGTAACCGTTTCCTACCTGATCGACAACCAGAGCGCACAGCCCTGGTCCGGTGCAATGTTTGCGCAATTGAAGCGTGACGCCAGCTCCGATCCATCTTCCAGCACCGCCACTGGCACCGCGACTTATCTGGGCGCTGCCCTGTGGACAAGTAACGAGCCGTACAAAAAAGTGTCGATGAGCGACATGGATAAGGCTCAGCTGAAAGAAACCGTCACCGGTGGTTGGGTTGCCTGGTTGCAACACTACTTCGTGACCGCGTGGATTCCGGCGAAGGGCGAAAACAACGTCGTCCAGACCCGTAAAGACAGCAAAGGCAACTACATCATCGGTTACACCGGTCCTTCGTTGACCGTTGCTCCGGGTGCCAAGGCTGAAACCAGCGCTGTGCTGTACGCCGGTCCGAAAAGCCAGGCTGTCCTGAAAGAGTTGTCCCCAGGCCTGGAACTGACCGTCGACTACGGCATCCTGTGGTTTATCGCGCAACCGATCTTCTGGCTGCTGCAACACATCCACGCGATTGTGGGTAACTGGGGCTGGTCGATCATCTTCCTGACCATGCTGATCAAGGGGATCTTCTTCCCTCTGTCGGCTGCCAGCTACAAATCCATGGCGCGCATGCGTGCAGTAGCACCGAAACTGGCTGCACTGAAAGAGCAACATGGCGATGACCGGCAGAAAATGTCGCAAGCCATGATGGAGCTGTACAAGAAAGAGAAGATCAATCCGCTGGGTGGTTGCTTGCCAATCCTCGTGCAGATGCCGGTATTCCTTTCGCTGTACTGGGTTCTGCTGGAAAGCGTTGAAATGCGCCAGGCGCCGTTCATGCTGTGGATTACCGACCTGTCGATCAAGGATCCGTTCTTCATTCTGCCGATCATCATGGGTGCAACCATGTTCATCCAGCAGCAGTTGAACCCGACTCCACCGGATCCGATGCAGGCCAAGGTGATGAAGCTGATGCCAATCATCTTCACCTTCTTCTTCCTGTGGTTCCCGGCTGGTCTGGTGCTGTACTGGGTAGTGAACAACTGCCTGTCGATCGCCCAACAGTGGTACATCACTCGTAAGATCGAAGCAGCTGCCAAAGCGACTGCCTGACTTACACTGTGGGTAACCACTCAAAACGCCCCCTAGTGGGGCGTTTTGCTATCTGTCACTTTTGTCTGGATACCGGTTTATGAGCGCTCCTCGTGAAACCATTGCCGCCGTCGCCACCGCTCAAGGTCGGGGTGGTGTAGGCATCGTTCGTATTTCCGGGCCGTTGGCCAGCGTTGCGGCCGTGGCCTTTAGCGGTCGTGTACTCAAACCGCGATTCGCTCACTATGGACCGTTTCTTGGTGAAAACGACGAAGTGCTCGATCAGGGCATCGCGTTGTATTTTCCAGGACCGAACTCTTTCACTGGCGAAGATGTATTGGAGTTACAGGGGCACGGAGGCCCGGTTGTCCTGGATATGCTGCTTCAACGCTGTCTTGAACTCGGCTGTCGTCTGGCCCGACCGGGAGAATTCAGCGAACGTGCGTTCCTGAACGATAAGCTCGACCTGGCCCAGGCCGAAGCCATCGCCGACCTGATCGAAGCCAGTTCTGCACAGGCGGCTCGCAACGCATTGCGCTCCCTGCAAGGCGCCTTTTCGGCTCGTGTGCATAACCTCACGGAACAACTCATCGGGTTGCGTATTTATGTCGAAGCGGCGATCGATTTTCCGGAAGAGGAAATCGACTTCCTGGCCGACGGCCACGTACTGGGCATGCTCGACAAAGTGCGCGATGAGTTATCCACCGTGATGCGGGAGGCCGGACAGGGCGCCTTGCTGCGCGACGGCATGACCGTGGTCATCGCCGGTCGTCCGAATGCGGGTAAGTCCAGCCTGCTCAATGCGCTGGCCGGCCGTGAAGCGGCCATCGTCACCGAGATCGCCGGCACCACGCGGGACGTCCTTCGCGAACATATCCACATCGATGGCATGCCGCTGCACGTGGTGGATACTGCCGGGTTGCGCGATACCGATGACCATGTGGAAAAAATTGGGGTGGAGCGGGCATTGAAAGCCATCGGCGAGGCCGATCGGGTGCTGCTCGTTGTCGATGCAACCGCGCCGGAAGCGCTCGATCCTTTCGCACTATGGCCTGAGTTCCTTGAAACCCGCCCCGATCCGGCGAAAGTCACGTTGATCCGCAACAAAGCCGACCTTACAGGCGAGGCCATGGCCCTGGAAGTCAGCGATGACGGACACGTCACCATTAGCCTCAGCGCCAAGTCTGCAGGTGTTGGCCTGGAGTTGCTGCGCGACCACCTGAAGGCTTGCATGGGCTACGAACAGACCTCGGAAAGCAGTTTCAGTGCTCGCAGGCGCCACCTGGAAGCATTGCGTCATGCCAGTGCATCCCTTGAGCACGGCCGCGCGCAATTGACCCTGGCGGGTGCCGGCGAATTACTTGCCGAGGATTTGCGCCAGGCTCAGCAGTCGCTGGGAGAAATCACCGGTGCATTCAGCTCCGATGACCTGTTGGGACGAATTTTTTCCAGCTTCTGCATCGGTAAATAGTCTTTCTGTTATCTACAGGCAGGCCGTCCTGGCCTGTCTGCCCCCTCCATTTTCAAAACCATCCCCTCCAGTGCCGAGCAGATTTTTCTGCTTGAGCGGTTTTTCCTTGCCCGAATTTCCTTCGATCGACGCTTTTCTGTGGATTAAGCCCTGTTAATAACCGCGGCTAAGGGCAGTTGATAACAGGGCCTCAAAACTGAAGATAACCGCCCCTGTGGATAAGCGCCCCATTCATCCACAGGCTTAAACCGGTTATCCAAGGGTCTCATTGGCACATGACCACAGGGTTTTGAAACTCTGTACACAACGTATTTATTGGGCTGTAGCAATCTATCCACAGAAAGGTCGGTCAGTAGAAATAAACATAAAAACAAAGATTTAATAAATTTCTCTCTTTTTAATTTCTATAACCGCCACTTTTCCACAGCTGGTTAAATTTTGTGCAAAGGGTTCTTTAGGAAGGGCGAAGTCCCTATACTTGTCGACCAGGTCCGAAAACCTGAGCTCAAACTATTCCTGAATTACCTACTTAAGCAGGCACGAGGTGCGTGGTGGATTTCCCTTCCCGTTTTGAAGTGATCGTCATCGGCGGCGGTCATGCCGGTACCGAGGCAGCACTGGCCTCAGCACGTATGGGGGTCAAGACCCTATTGCTGACGCATAACGTGGAAACCCTCGGTGCCATGAGTTGCAACCCGGCCATTGGCGGGATAGGCAAAAGCCATCTGGTCAAGGAAATCGACGCCCTCGGCGGTGCGATGGCCATTGCTACCGATAAGGGCGGCATCCAGTTTCGCGTGTTGAATAGCCGCAAAGGCCCAGCCGTACGTGCAACCCGCGCTCAGGCGGATCGGGTTCTGTACAAGGCGGCCGTACGCGAAATCCTGGAAAACCAGCCGAACCTGTGGATATTTCAACAGGCAGCTGATGACTTGATCGTCGAGCAAGAACAAGTCCGTGGTGTTGTCACCCAAATGGGCCTGCGTTTCCTCGCCGATTCGGTCGTCTTGACCACAGGTACCTTCCTTGGCGGACTTATCCACATCGGTTTGCAGAATTTCTCCGGCGGTCGCGCTGGTGATCCGCCATCGATTGCGCTAGCTCAGCGTCTTCGGGAATTGCCACTGCGTGTTGGTCGCCTGAAAACCGGAACACCGCCGCGTATCGACGCACGGTCCGTGGATTTTTCCGTGATGACCGAGCAAGCAGGCGATACGCCGATTCCGGTGATGTCGTTCATGGGGTCCAAAGAGCAGCATCCGCGACAGGTCAGTTGCTGGATTACCCACACCAATGCACGCACTCACGAAATCATTGCCGCGAACCTCGACCGTTCGCCGATGTATTCCGCTGCTGGTGAGATCGAAGGTATCGGCCCGCGTTATTGCCCGTCGATCGAAGACAAGATCCATCGGTTTGCTGACAAGCAGAGCCATCAGGTCTTCATCGAACCGGAAGGCTTGACGACAAACGAGCTGTACCCGAACGGAATTTCCACTTCCTTGCCGTTCGATGTGCAATTGCAGATCGTGCAATCGATCCGCGGCATGGAAAACGCACACATCGTGCGTCCGGGCTACGCGATCGAATACGACTATTTCGACCCGCGTGACCTGAAGTACAGCCTGGAAACCAAAGTCATCGGTGGTCTGTTTTTTGCCGGGCAAATCAATGGCACCACCGGTTACGAAGAAGCCGGCGCCCAGGGTTTGCTGGCCGGGACCAACGCCGCACTGCGTGCCCAAGGAAAAGATGCCTGGTGCCCGCGTCGAGACGAAGCCTACATCGGCGTATTGGTCGACGACCTGATTACGCTCGGGACCCAGGAGCCGTACCGGATGTTTACCTCCCGTGCCGAATATCGCCTGATCCTGCGTGAAGACAACGCTGACCTGCGCTTGACCGAAAAAGGCCGCGAATTGGGTCTTGTCGATGACGTGCGTTGGGCAGCGTTCTGCAAAAAACGCGAAAGCATCGAGCTGGAAGAGCAGCGTCTGAAAAGCACCTGGGTACGGCCGGGCACCGAACAGGGCGATGCGATTGCCGAAAAATTCGGTACGCCACTGACCCACGAATACAACTTGCTCAATCTGCTGAGCCGTCCGGAAATCGACTACGCTGGTCTGATCGCCGTGACCGGTGGGGGCGCAGAAGATCCACAGGTTGCCGAGCAGGTCGAAATCAAGACCAAGTACGCGGGTTACATCGACCGCCAGCAGGATGAAATCGCGCGTTTGCGGGCCAGCGAAGACACCAAACTGCCTGTGGATATCGATTACACGAACATTTCCGGCCTGTCCAAAGAGATCCAGAGCAAGCTCGGCGCGACCCGTCCAGAGACATTGGGTCAGGCGTCACGCATCCCGGGCGTGACACCAGCAGCCATTTCCCTGTTGATGATTCATCTGAAAAAACGCGGCGCGGGCCGTCAGTTGGAGCAAAGCGCTTGAGTTCGTTGGTCACCCCGCAACACGCAGAAGAGTTATCCACAGGCGCTCGTCAGCTCGGTGTCGCCCTGACCGAAACCCAGCATGCACAGCTGCTGGGTTATCTGGCCCTGTTGATAAAATGGAACAAGGCCTACAACCTCACCGCGGTCCGCGATCCTGACGAAATGGTGTCCCGTCATTTGCTCGATAGTCTGAGCGTGATGTCGTTCGTCGAAAACGGTCGCTGGCTCGACGTTGGAAGCGGTGGCGGTATGCCGGGCATTCCCCTGGCCATCCTCTTTCCCGAGTCACAAGTGACCTGCCTGGACAGCAACGGCAAGAAAACCCGCTTCCTGACCCAGGTCAAACTCGAGCTGAAACTGGATAACCTGCAAGTTATCCACAGTCGCGTCGAAGCGTTCCAGCCTGCACAACCCTTCAACGGGATCATCTCCCGGGCCTTCAGCAGCATGGAAAACTTCAGCAACTGGACGCGCCACCTCGGTGACACCGATACACGCTGGCTGGCAATGAAGGGCGTTCATCCCGCCGATGAGCTGGTAGCATTGCCGACAGACTTCCACCTCGATAGCGAACACGCCCTGGCCGTTCCTGGTTGCCAAGGCCAACGCCATCTGCTGATACTGCGCCGCACGGCATGATTGGGAACACAAGCAAGAATGGCTAAGGTATTCGCGATAGCGAACCAAAAGGGTGGTGTGGGCAAGACCACCACCTGTATCAACCTCGCAGCATCCCTGGTCGCAACCAAGCGTCGGGTATTGCTGATCGATCTCGATCCACAGGGCAACGCCACCATGGGTAGCGGTGTGGATAAACACGGCCTGGAAAACTCGGTCTATGACCTGTTGATCGGGGAATGCGACCTGGCCCAGGCCATGCATTTCTCCGAGCACGGCGGTTACCAGCTGTTGCCGGCCAACCGGGACCTGACCGCGGCCGAAGTGGTTCTGCTGGAAATGCAGATGAAGGAGAGCCGCCTGCGCAGTGCGTTGGCGCCGATCCGCGAAAACTACGATTACATTTTGATCGACTGCCCGCCGTCACTCTCGATGCTGACCTTGAACGCACTGGTAGCCGCCGACGGGGTGATTATCCCCATGCAGTGTGAGTATTTCGCACTCGAAGGCTTGAGCGACCTTGTGGATAACATCAAGCGCATCGCCGAGCTGCTCAATCCGAACCTCAAGGTTGAAGGCCTGTTGCGTACGATGTACGACCCGCGCCTGAGCCTGATGAACGATGTATCGGCCCAGCTCAAGGAACACTTCGGCGATCAGCTGTACGACACGGTCATTCCGCGCAACATCCGCCTGGCGGAAGCGCCGAGCTACGGCATGCCGGCCCTGGCGTACGACAAATCATCGCGCGGTGCCGTGGCCTATTTGGCCCTGGCGGGCGAAATGGTCCGTCGCCAACGCAAAAACTCACGCATCGCCGCTGCTCAGGCAACTTAAGGAATCCCCATGGCCGTCAAGAAACGAGGTCTCGGACGTGGACTGGATGCACTGCTGAGTGGTCCGAGTGTCAGCGCGCTGGAAGAACAGGCGGTGCAGGCCGATCAGCGAGAGCTGCAGCACCTGCCGCTGGATCTGCTGCAGCGCGGCAAGTACCAGCCGCGTCGCGATATGGATCCCCAGGCGCTCGAAGAGCTGGCGCAATCGATCAAGGCACAAGGCGTGATGCAGCCGATCGTTGTGCGGCCGATCGGTAGCGGTCGCTACGAAATCATTGCCGGCGAACGCCGCTGGCGTGCCAGCCAGCAAGCTGGCCAGGAAACTATCCCGGCGATGGTGCGTGATGTACCGGATGAAACCGCGATCGCCATTGCGCTGATCGAGAACATCCAGCGCGAAGATCTCAATCCGATCGAAGAAGCGGTGGCCTTGCAGCGCCTGCAGACCGAATTCCAGCTGACCCAGCAACAAGTCGCCGAAGCCGTGGGCAAGTCCCGGGTAACAGTGGCCAACCTGCTGCGCCTGATTTCGCTGCCGGAAGTCATCAAGACCATGCTGTCCCACGGTGACCTGGAAATGGGTCATGCCCGGGCATTGCTCGGTTTGCCGGATAATCAACAGGTTGAAGGGGCGCGACATGTTGTCGCACGCGGGCTGACCGTGCGCCAGACTGAAGCACTGGTTCGCCAGTGGTTGAGTGGCAAACCGGAGCCCGTGGAACCCTCGAAACCGGACCCGGATATTGCTCGCCTGGAACAGCGCCTGGCCGAGCGCCTAGGCTCTGCGGTGCAGATTCGCCACGGGAAGAAGGGTAAAGGGCAACTGGTTATTGGCTACAACTCTTTGGATGAACTTCAGGGTGTGCTCGCACACATTCGCTGAAACAATTCCTTATGTAGCGCGCAGTCGGAAATCACTACCTGACAGTTGAATAGGGGCAGAACCGCCCCTATACTCTGCGCGCATTTTGTCGGCACAAATTATGCCAAGTTATTGAATTCTGGCAGCCGACCATTGGAGAGCAATAGTGATGGAAACCCGCACGCCAAACCGCTTGCCCTTCCATCGCCTGGCAGTTTTTCCGGTGTTAATGGCTCAATTTGTCGTTTTGCTGATTGCTGCTTTGGCGCTCTGGCAATGGCATGGAGTCGTTGCCGGGTACTCGGGACTTTGCGGAGGCCTGATAGCCTTGCTGCCCAATGTTTATTTTGCTCACAGGGCATTTCGGTTTTCCGGCGCCCGAGCAGCCCAGTCCATCGTCCGGTCTTTTTATGCCGGCGAGGCAGGCAAACTGATTTTGACGGCAGTGCTGTTTGCACTGGTGTTCGCAGGTGTGAAGCCACTGGCACCGATTGCAGTATTCGGTGTCTTCGTGCTGACTCAGTCAGTCAGCTGGTTCGCTCCCCTGCTGATGAGAACAAGACTTTCGAGACCTTAGGGCGTTTGAGGCAACCATGGCAGAAACAACCGCTTCGGGCTATATCCAGCACCACTTGCAGAACCTGACCTTCGGTCAGCACCCTACCGGCGGCTGGGGCTTTGCCCACACCGCAGCAGAAGCCAAGGAAATGGGCTTCTGGGCTTTCCACGTCGATACCCTCGGCTGGTCGGTCGCATTGGGTCTGATCTTCGTTCTTCTTTTCCGCATGGCGGCCAAGAAAGCGACTTCCGGGCAACCAGGTGCTTTGCAAAACTTCGTTGAAGTATTGGTCGAATTCGTCGATGGCAGCGTGAAAGACAGCTTCCATGGCCGTAGCCCGGTGATTGCACCGCTGGCACTGACCATCTTCGTCTGGGTGTTCCTGATGAACGCCGTCGACCTGGTACCGGTCGACTGGATTCCTCAGCTGGCCATCCTGATCTCCGGCGACTCCCACATCCCGTTCCGCGCCGTGTCGACGACCGACCCGAACGCGACCCTGGGCATGGCGTTCTCGGTTTTCGCACTGATCATTTTCTATAGCATCAAGGTCAAGGGCCTCGGCGGTTTCATCGGCGAGCTGACCCTGCACCCGTTCGGCAGCAAGAACATCTTCGTTCAGGCCCTGCTGATCCCGGTGAACTTCCTGCTGGAATTCGTGACCCTGATCGCCAAGCCGATCTCCCTGGCCCTGCGTCTGTTCGGCAACATGTATGCCGGCGAACTGGTGTTCATTCTGATCGCTGTGATGTTCGGCAGCGGCCTGCTCTGGCTTAGTGGCCTGGGCGTTGTTCTGCAGTGGGCGTGGGCTGTGTTCCACATCCTGATCATTACCCTGCAGGCGTTCATCTTCATGATGCTGACCATTGTTTATTTGTCGATGGCGCACGAAGAAAACCATTAAGACCAGTCTCGACTAGTCTGATGTCCCTCCTGGTCAAACGGGAGGGTGCTCTTCACGGGGCATCTGAAACGATTTGTTTTACCGCTTTAAATTAAAAAAACCTAAACCATACGACGTAAAAGTCGGGAGGAAAGATGGAAACTGTAGTTGGTCTAACCGCTATCGCTGTTGCACTGTTGATCGGCCTGGGCGCACTGGGTACCGCAATTGGTTTCGGCCTGTTGGGTGGCAAGTTCCTGGAAGGCGCAGCGCGTCAGCCAGAAATGGTTCCAATGCTGCAAGTTAAAATGTTCATCGTTGCCGGTCTGCTCGACGCCGTAACCATGATCGGTGTTGGTATCGCTCTGTTCTTCACCTTTGCGAACCCGTTCGTTGGTCAAATCGCTGGCTGATTACTCGGATCTTCCGGGTAATTTGGTGTGATGGACAACGTAACTGCGAGGTGTTGGCGTGAACATTAATGCGACCCTGATTGGCCAGTCCGTTGCGTTCCTGATTTTTGTACTGTTCTGCATGAAGTTCGTATGGCCTCCGGTCATTGCGGCATTGCACGAACGTCAAAAGAAGATCGCTGATGGTCTGGACGCTGCCAGCCGTGCAGCTCGCGACCTGGAGTTGGCCCAAGAGAAAGCGGGTCAGCAACTGCGCGAAGCGAAAGCTCAGGCAGCTGAAATCATCGAGCAAGCCAAGAAACGCGGTAATCAGATTGTTGAAGAGGCTGTTGAAAAAGCCCGTATCGACGCTGACCGTGTGAAGGTTCAGGCTCAGGCCGAGATCGAACAGGAACTGAACAGTGTCAAAGACGCGCTGCGTGCCCAAGTGGGCTTGCTGGCAGTCGGCGGCGCCGAGAAGATCCTGGGTGCCACAATCGATCAAAACGCGCACGCAGAGCTGGTTAACCAACTGGCTGCTGAAATCTAAGCGAGGGCGATCATGGCAGAACTGACCACGTTGGCCCGACCTTACGCTAAGGCGGCCTTCGAGCACGCTCAGGCCCACCAGCAACTGGCCAATTGGTCAGCCATGCTCGGCCTGGCAGCAGCGGTATCGCAAGACGATACCCTGCAGCGCGTGCTCAAGGCCCCGCGACTGACGAGCGCAGAAAAGGCCGCCACGTTCATTGACGTGTGCGGCGACAAGTTCGATGCCAAGGCACAGAATTTCATCAACGTCGTTGCCGAAAACGACCGTCTCCCGCTGTTGCCGGAGATTTCCGCTCTGTTCGACCTGTACAAGGCCGAGCAAGAGAAGTCGGTAGACGTTGAAGTGACCAGTGCATTTGCATTGAACCAAGAACAGCAAGACAAACTCGCCAAGGTTCTCAGTGCACGACTCAACCGGGAAGTGCGCCTGCAAGTTGCGGAGGATGCCGCCCTGATAGGTGGTGTCGTAATCCGCGCCGGCGACCTGGTTATCGATGGCTCGATTCGCGGCAAAATCGCGAAACTTGCCGAAGCATTGAAATCTTGAGTTTGAAGGGGCAGCAGAGCAATGCAGCAACTCAATCCTTCCGAAATAAGTGAAATTATCAAGGGCCGCATCGACAAGCTCGATGTGACCTCCCAAGCCCGTAACGAAGGCACTGTCGTCAGCGTATCTGACGGCATCGTGCGGATTCACGGTCTGGCCGACGTCATGTACGGCGAGATGATCGAGTTTCCGGGCGGCGTCTACGGTATGGCCCTCAACCTGGAGCAAGACTCCGTAGGTGCCGTTGTTTTGGGCGCATACCAGTCTCTGGCTGAAGGCATGAGCGCCAAGTGCACCGGCCGCATCCTCGAAGTTCCAGTTGGTAAGGAACTGCTGGGTCGCGTAGTCGACGCACTGGGTAACCCTGTTGACGGCAAAGGTCCACTGGGCAACACCGAGACCGACGCGGTCGAGAAAGTTGCTCCAGGCGTGATCTGGCGTAAGTCGGTAGACCAGCCTGTACAGACTGGCTACAAGGCTGTCGATGCCATGATCCCTGTCGGCCGTGGCCAGCGTGAGCTGATCATCGGTGACCGTCAGATCGGTAAAACCGCTCTGGCGATCGACGCGATCATCAACCAGAAGAACAGCGGCATTTTCTGCGTATACGTAGCCATTGGTCAGAAACAATCGACCATCGCCAACGTGGTTCGCAAGCTGGAAGAAAACGGCGCCCTGGCCAACACGATCATCGTGGCTGCCAGTGCTTCGGAATCTCCTGCGCTGCAATTCCTGGCACCGTACTCCGGTTGCACCATGGGTGAATTCTTCCGCGACCGCGGTGAAGACGCGCTGATCGTTTATGACGATCTGTCCAAGCAAGCAGTGGCTTACCGCCAGATTTCCCTGCTGCTGCGCCGTCCACCAGGCCGTGAAGCTTACCCAGGCGACGTGTTCTATCTCCACTCCCGTCTGCTGGAGCGCGCATCCCGCGTTTCGGAAGAGTACGTAGAGAAGTTCACCAACGGCGCAGTGACCGGCAAAACCGGTTCCCTGACCGCACTGCCGATCATCGAAACCCAGGCTGGCGACGTTTCCGCGTTCGTTCCGACCAACGTGATTTCCATCACCGACGGTCAGATCTTCCTGGAATCGGCCATGTTCAACTCGGGCATCCGCCCTGCAGTGAACGCCGGTGTTTCGGTATCCCGTGTGGGTGGTGCCGCTCAGACCAAGATCATCAAGAAGCTGTCCGGTGGTATCCGTACCGCTCTGGCTCAGTACCGTGAACTGGCGGCATTCGCCCAGTTCGCTTCTGACCTGGACGAAGCGACCCGTAAGCAACTTGAGCATGGTCAGCGCGTTACCGAGCTGATGAAGCAGAAGCAATACGCCCCAATGTCGATCGCTGACATGGCGTTGTCGCTGTATGCCGCTGAGCGTGGGTTCCTGACTGACGTCGAAATCGCCAAGGTCGGCAGCTTTGAACAAGCGCTGATTGCTTACTTCAACCGCGATCACGCCGAATTGATGGCGAAGATCAACGTGAAGGGTGACTTCAATGACGATATCGACGCTGGCATGAAAGCCGGTATCGAGAAGTTCAAGGCCACCCAAACCTGGTAAGCCGCAGCGGGAGCCGCAAGGCTCCCGCTTGCTAACCTGATAGGTGTTACATGGCAGGCGCAAAAGAGATTCGCAGTAAGATTGCGAGCATCAAAAGCACGCAAAAAATTACCAGCGCCATGGAAAAAGTGGCGGTCAGCAAAATGCGCAAGGCACAAATGCGCATGGCTGCTAGCCGTCCTTATGCGGAGCGCATCCGCCAGGTTATTGGGCATCTGGCCAACGCCAACCCGGAATACCGCCACCCGTTCATGATCGACCGCGAAATCAAGCGTGTTGGTTATGTCGTAGTGAGCAGTGACCGTGGTCTGTGCGGTGGCTTGAACACCAACCTGTTCAAGGCCCTGGTCAAGGACATGGCGGTAAACCGCGAGAAAGGCGTCGAGATTGATCTGTGTGTAGTGGGTAGCAAGGGTGCGGCCTTTTTCCGCAACTTCGGCGGCAACGTCGTAGCAGCTATCAGCCACCTGGGTGAAGAGCCGTCGATCAACGACTTGATCGGTAGCGTCAAAGTGATGCTGGATGCCTACCTGGACGGCCGTATTGACCGCCTGTCCGTGGTTTCCAACAAGTTCATCAACACCATGACGCAACAGCCTACCGTGGAGCAATTGATTCCACTGGTGGCAACCCCGGATCAGGACCTCAAGCACCACTGGGACTATCTCTACGAACCGGATGCCAAAGAGCTGCTTGACGGCTTGATGGTCCGCTACGTTGAGTCGCAAGTCTACCAGGCGGTGGTCGAGAACAACGCGGCTGAACAAGCTGCGCGGATGATCGCGATGAAGAACGCTACCGACAACGCCGGTGATTTGATCAGCGATTTGCAGCTGGTCTACAACAAGGCGCGTCAGGCTGCGATCACCCAAGAGATCTCGGAAATCGTCGGCGGCGCTGCCGCGGTTTAACGGTTCAAATATTCAGAGGATCCAGCTATGAGTAGCGGACGTATCGTTCAAATCATCGGCGCCGTTATCGACGTGGAATTTCCACGCGACAGCGTACCGAGCATCTACAACGCGCTGAAAGTAGTGAGCGCGGCTGAAACCACCCTGGAAGTTCAGCAGCAGCTGGGCGACGGCGTGGTTCGTACCATTGCGATGGGTTCCACCGAGGGCTTGAAGCGCGGTCTGGAAGTGACCGACTCTGGCGCAGCCATCTCCGTACCGGTCGGTAAAGCGACCCTGGGCCGGATCATGGACGTACTGGGCAACCCGATCGACGAAGCTGGCCCAATCGCCACCGACGAGCGTTGGGGTATCCACCGTGCAGCGCCTTCGTTCGCTGAACAAGCAGGCGGCAACGACCTGCTGGAAACCGGCATCAAGGTTATCGACCTGGTTTGCCCGTTCGCCAAGGGTGGTAAAGTTGGTCTGTTCGGTGGTGCCGGTGTAGGCAAAACCGTAAACATGATGGAACTGATCCGTAACATCGCCATCGAGCACAGCGGTTATTCCGTGTTCGCCGGTGTGGGTGAGCGTACTCGTGAGGGTAACGACTTCTACCACGAGATGAAGGACTCCAACGTTCTGGACAAAGTGGCACTGGTTTACGGTCAGATGAACGAGCCGCCGGGTAACCGTCTGCGCGTAGCACTGACCGGCCTGACCATGGCCGAGAAGTTCCGTGACGAAGGTAACGACGTTCTGCTGTTCGTCGACAACATCTATCGTTACACCCTGGCCGGTACTGAAGTATCCGCACTGCTGGGCCGTATGCCTTCGGCAGTAGGTTACCAGCCGACCCTGGCTGAAGAGATGGGCGTTCTGCAAGAACGTATCACTTCGACCAAGGAAGGTTCGATCACTTCGATCCAAGCGGTATACGTACCTGCGGACGACTTGACCGACCCGTCGCCAGCGACCACCTTCGCCCACTTGGACGCCACCGTCGTTCTGTCCCGTGACATCGCTTCCCTGGGTATCTACCCAGCGGTAGACCCACTGGACTCGACTTCGCGCCAGCTGGACCCGAACGTTATCGGCCAGGACCACTACGACACCGCTCGCGGCGTCCAGTACGTTCTGCAGCGTTACAAAGAACTGAAGGACATCATTGCGATCCTGGGTATGGACGAGCTGTCGGAAGCCGACAAGCAGTTGGTAAACCGTGCTCGTAAGATCCAGCGTTTCTTGTCGCAGCCGTTCTTCGTGGCTGAAGTCTTCACCGGTGCATCGGGTAAATACGTTTCCCTGAAAGACACCATTGCTGGCTTCAAAGGCATCCTCAACGGTGACTACGACCACCTGCCAGAACAAGCGTTCTACATGGTTGGCGGCATCGAAGAAGCGATCGAGAAAGCCAAGAAACTGTAATCCCGGCGCCCGGAAACGGGCGCTAATTTAGGTTGAGGCAATCAGATGGCTATGACAGTCCATTGCGATATCGTCAGCGCGGAAGGGGAAATCTTTTCCGGTCTGGTCGAGATGGTGATTGCGCACGGTGCACTGGGTGATCTTGGTATCGCCCTGGGTCACGCGCCGCTGATCACTAATCTGAAGCCAGGTCCGATCCGCCTGGTCAAGCAGGGCGGGGAAGAGGAGGTGTACTACATCTCCGGTGGTTTCCTCGAGGTTCAGCCGAACATGGTCAAGGTTCTTGCCGACACCGTGCAACGTGCTGCCGACCTGGACGAAGCTTCCGCTCAGGAAGCCGTCAAGGCTGCCGAAAAGGCCTTGCATGAGCGGGGCGCGGAGTTCGATTACGGTTCCGCTGCCGCACGTCTGGCCGAGGCCGCAGCCCAGCTGCGTACCGTCCAGCAGATCCGCAAGAAGTTCGGCCACTAAGGCAGCGCTTGTTGTGTGATTGATTAAAAAGGGTAGCCTCGGCTACCCTTTTTTATTTTCCCGATATTCATCACGTTGGTCGCAGCCGCTGACCACCCAGGATTGGTAGCCAGTCATGTCTCTTGAAATCGTTATCCTCGCTGCTGGCCAGGGCACCCGCATGCGTTCGGCCCTGCCAAAGGTCTTGCACCCGATTGCCGGCAATTCGATGCTCGGCCATGTTATCCACAGCGCCCGACAACTTGATCCACAGCGCATTCACGTGGTGATTGGCCATGGTGCCGATGTGGTACGCGAGCGTTTGGCCGCTGACGATCTGAACTTCGTCCTCCAGGACAAACAATTGGGTACCGGTCATGCCGTGGCCCAGGCCGTTCCTTTCATCAAGTCCGACACCGTGCTGGTGCTATACGGTGATGTGCCCTTGATTGAAATCGAAACCCTGCAGCGTTTGCTCAAGCTTGTAGTGCCTGGGCAGATGGGCCTGCTTACCGTCGAACTGGATGACGCAACCGGTTACGGCCGCATCGTTCGCGACAATGATGGCAAGGTCTCTGCCATCGTCGAGCACAAGGACGCCAACGAAGCCCAGCGCGCCATCAAGGAAGGCAATACCGGGATCCTCGCGGTTCCGGCCGATCGCCTGGCCGACTGGACGGGTCGCCTGTCGAACAACAACGCGCAGGGCGAGTACTACTTGACCGACGTGATTGAAATGGCAGTCAGCGACGGTCTGGTGGTGGCCACCGAACAGCCCCACGACGCCATGGAAGTGCAGGGCGCCAACGACCGTAAGCAGCTTTCCGATCTTGAGCGTCATTATCAGCTGCGCGCCGGCCGTCGCTTGATGGCTCAAGGCGTGACCTTGCGCGACCCGGCCCGTTTCGATGTCCGGGGTGATATCAGTGTGGGTCGCGACGTGCTGATCGATATCAATGTGATCCTCGAAGGTAACGTCGTCATTGAAGACGACGTGGTCATTGGCCCGAACTGCGTGATCAAGGACAGCACCTTGCGTAAAGGCGTCGTGATCAAGGCCAACAGCCATATCGAAGGGGCGATTCTCGGTGAAGGCAGCGATGCCGGTCCGTTCGCGCGTTTGCGTCCAGGCACTGTGCTCGAAGCGCGGGCGCATGTGGGTAACTTTGTCGAGTTGAAAAATGCTCACCTGGGCGAAGGTGCCAAGGCAGGCCATTTGACCTACCTTGGCGATGCCGAAGTGGGCGCACGCACCAACATCGGTGCGGGCACCATTACCTGTAACTACGATGGCGCCAACAAGTGGAAAACGGTGCTGGGTGAAGACGTGTTCATCGGTTCCAACAACTCGTTGGTGGCACCTGTGGATATCTTGTCTGGTGCGACTACGGCAGCCGGTTCGACTATTACCTCTACTGTGGATAAAGCGCAGTTGGCAGTAGCCCGTGCTCGCCAGAAGAACATCGACGGTTGGAAGCGACCAGAGAAGCTCAAGAAGAGCTAAGTTATCCACACCTCGGTGTTTTGTGGAAGTTATTCACAGCAAAATGGCTGTTAATAATATTAACCGGCTGGCCTCGCTTACCTCAGGGGGCTTGCTGTTAATTATTTTATCCATAGAGTCTTTTGATCGATCCGCGCTTGACGAAATTTCCTCGATAGGTTTTGATTGCTTCCGTTATCTTTCGAATCGAAACTTATCAAATCATGTCGAAGCGCAACACACCTCAAAGGCGCCACAACATCCTGGCCTTGCTCAACGAGCAGGGCGAAGTCAGTGTGGATGAATTGGCAAAGCGCTTCGAAACCTCTGAAGTTACGATTCGCAAGGATCTGGCCGCACTTGAAAGCAACGGTCTGCTGCTGCGTCGTTATGGCGGCGCCATCACCTTGCCTCAGGAATTAGTGGCCGACCTGAGTCAACCGGTCTCCAGGTACAAGCAGGCCATTGCCCGCGCAGCTGTTGCACGGATTCGCGAACACGCACGCATCATCATCGACAGCGGCAGCACCACCGCATCGATGATTCCGGAACTGGGGCAGCAACCGGGCCTCGTGGTGATGACCAACTCCCTTCACGTCGCCAATGCCTTGAGCGAACTCGAGCATGAGCCGGTGCTGTTGATGACCGGCGGCACCTGGGACCCGCATTCCGAGTCCTTTCAGGGGCAGGTCGCCGAGCAGGTACTACGCTCCTACGACTTCGATCAATTGTTCATCGGCGCCGATGGTATTGATCTGGTCCGCGGTACAACCACCTTCAACGAACTGCTGGGACTTAGCCGAGTGATGGCAGAAGTCGCCCGTGAAGTGGTCGTGATGGTGGAGGCCGACAAGATCGGTCGCAAGATTCCCAACCTGGAACTGCCCTGGAGCAGCATCCATACCCTCATTACCGATGATCGCCTGTCGCTCGAAGCGCGGGATCAGATTCAAGCCCGCGGTATCACTTTGATTTGCGCGGCTGTCAGTCAGGAGAAATAACATGTGTGGAATTGTCGGCGCAGTTGCAGAACGTAATATCACCGCCATCCTGGTCGAGGGCCTCAAGCGCCTGGAATACCGTGGGTATGACAGCGCCGGCGTGGCGGTGTACACCAACGATCAGAAGCTCGAGCGCGCGCGTCGCCCGGGCAAGGTCAGCGAACTCGAGCAGGCCTTGGCCGAAGAAGCACTGGTTGGTCGTCTGGGTATTGCCCACACTCGCTGGGCTACTCACGGTGCACCGTGCGAACGCAACGCGCATCCGCACTTCTCTGGCGATCTGGCCGTGGTGCACAACGGCATTATCGAAAACCATGAAGCCCTGCGTGAACAACTCAAGTCTCTGGGTTACGTTTTCACTTCAGACACTGACACCGAAGTCATCGCCCACCTGCTGAACCACAAACTCAAGGACCTTCCTGACCTGGCCGAGGCCCTCAAGGCAACAGTAAAGGAACTGCACGGTGCTTATGGCCTGGCAGTCATCAGCGCGAAGCAACCTGATCGCCTGGTGGCAGCCCGCAGTGGCAGCCCGCTGGTGATCGGCCTGGGCCTGGGTGAGAACTTCCTGGCGTCCGACCAATTGGCACTGCGTCAGGTGACTGACCGTTTCATGTACCTTGAAGAGGGTGATATCGCCGAAATTCGCCGCGACAGCGTGCAGATCTGGGATGTCAGCGGCAAGGCTGTCGAGCGTGAGACCGTGCAGTATCGCGATGGCGCCGAAGCGGCTGAAAAAGGCGAGTTCCGCCATTTCATGCTCAAGGAAATCCACGAGCAACCGTCCGTGGTGCAGCGCACCCTGGAAGGTCGTTTGAGCCCGAACGGCGTGCTGGTACAGGCTTTCGGTCCACAGGCCGCTGAACTGTTCGCCAAAGTGCGCAATGTGCAGATCGTTGCCTGCGGCACCAGCTATCACGCCGGCATGGTTGCGCGTTACTGGCTCGAAGAACTGGCCGGCATCCCCTGCCAAGTCGAAGTTGCCAGCGAGTTCCGCTACCGTAAAGTCGTGGTGCAACCCGACACCCTGTTCGTGACCATCTCTCAGTCCGGCGAAACCGCCGACACCCTGGCTGCGTTGCGCAATGCCAAGGAACTGGGTTTCCTCGCCAGCCTGGCGATCTGCAACGTCGGCATCAGCTCTCTGGTGCGTGAATCCGACCTGACCCTGCTGACCCAGGCAGGCCGCGAAATCGGCGTGGCGTCTACCAAAGCCTTCACTACGCAATTGGTGGGTCTACTGTTACTGACCCTGTCCCTGGGCCAGGTTCACGGATCGTTGGCCAAAGGCGTTGAAGCGACACTGGTCGAAGAACTGCGTCGCTTGCCAACCCGCCTGGGTGAAGCGCTGGCGATGGACAGCACCGTGGAGAAAATTGCTGAACTGTTCGCCGAGAAGAACCACACCCTGTTCCTGGGGCGTGGCGCACAGTTCCCGGTCGCGATGGAAGGGGCCCTCAAGCTCAAGGAAATTTCCTACATCCACGCCGAAGCCTACCCGGCTGGCGAGCTGAAGCACGGCCCGCTGGCGCTTGTGGATAACGACATGCCAGTGGTGACCGTAGCGCCAAACAACGAGCTGCTGGAGAAACTGAAGTCCAACCTCCAGGAAGTCCGCGCCCGGGGTGGCCAACTGATCGTTTTCGCAGATGAGAAGGCTGGCATGACCAATGGTGAAGGCACGCACGTTGTGCACATGCCGCACATCCACGACATCCTGTCGCCAATCCTCTACACCATCCCGCTGCAGTTGCTGTCGTACTACGTGGCTGTGCTGAAAGGCACCGACGTTGATCAACCGCGCAATCTGGCGAAATCGGTGACCGTGGAATAAGTTATCCACAGCTGATCGAGTTGATGCTTTCGAAAATTTTTCCGGAGCATTGACTAAACGAGTGGGGGGTGGCGGTTTGGCGTCGCCCCCGACAAGTCGATATTTTCAAGCAATTTTGTCGCTGTGGGTGTGTAGGTGGCACTAGGTGACAATCGTGCTAGCGCCCTTCGAAATCCTTCCACTTTAGATGCGTCTACTTGAGCTCTGTGCGTAATGACGCCAAAGGCGTAGGGGAATAAACCCTCCAGCCACTCTCGTGGGTGGATCTCTACACTGTTCTCAATTGTCGCTACGACCCAGTCTGGTAGCCACGATACATCTCGGTCAGAGAAGTTGACTTCGCCTGCGATCAGCAAGGCCAGGGTGATGCGCAACGGTGACTTCTCCTTAAATAATCGCTCTTGAAGCGCTTGGCATGCATCCGGGTCATCCAGTAACTCGCGAAGATCGCTGGGCGCGCTCAGCTTTAGTGAGGCTGGAAGCAATGCAGATAAGGCCGGTAACGATTCCATCCAGCGTTTTCGCACTTCCAGATCGATTCCGACGAAGTCCAGTGCGGGGGGTACAAGCGACGCGTGACGGATAACCGCGGGTGTCAGATAGCGCAAGCGAAGGCTCATGATGTCCATAAAGAGCCGGTCACTGGGGCATAAAAACTCCGCTGAAGGAATGGTATCCAGTTTAGTTGCAGGCGGTGGGCCGATAACGAAAGTCGCATTGCGGCGGTGAGGAAGGTAATGAATGTCGCCCCAACTGTCATTCAAACAGTGAGCGAGCCAAGCTTGGGGCGTTGGTCCATTGAACGGGTCCAAATTCATAGGGACGCCAAAACCGTTGAACACCACATGACCGAGGGGTTGGAGTCGGCATTTCAAAAGTTGGTGGAACCCGTGATCAAACACGATCGAGGCATAACCGCTCTGGGTATAGAGGTCGACAATAATGACGTCGTACCGGTCGGAGGTGACGACTAGGAAGTTAGCGGCATCGGCCACCACACTTTCAAAGTCGATATGCGCTGCAAGTCGGTTCCGATTGTCCAGGCTGCGCACCAGTGCGGTCTCATCCATATCAACGGCCAACAGACTGGCCACTCTAGTACTGGCGCCGATTGGCGCCAGCGCCACACCGTCCGAAAGTCCCAGCATCAGAACCGAGATACGATCCTTGGATGGATCCCCCAGGAAACCCGTGCAGCCCAAGTCGTCATAGTATTGGCCGCAGAAGATCTGTTTGTGTCGGACAGATTCAGGTCGATCCTTTAGGTCGGGCATCTGGAAGTCACTCCGTTTGTGAGATGCGAAGGGCGACGAAGCGCTTCAGTGCGCAAACGCTTTAGGGTATTTATCGAGGTAGGCATCGTTGAGCTGCATATCTTGGGAACGCATGAAAGTTTTGAAGTCGGGTACCAGAAAGACGAGCAGAGACAACAACAGCACCATGACGCCCAGAAGCGTGATTGTCATTTCGACTCCCAAAGAGGCAACTAGGGTATTCATCGCGAAACTGCCCAAGGGGCTGGCCGCTGCCGACAGAAATGACACGGTGGCAAAAATCCGGTTGCGGTGGAGCTTTGGCGTCGCCAATAACCTCACAGCTGAAGTTGGGATGTTGATCAACATCAAGCCGACACCGCCGCAGAAGAAGGCAGCAGGTACGATTAATGACGATGAAACGGTGCCAACTACCACCAGATTGCATCCCAATAATGCAAAACCGGCAGACACACACATATCACGGGGGACGCAGTCGGATAGCCAGCCGATGATTTTGTAGCTGCCCGCTAAAATACCCAGCCCGAAACAAGAATCCAGGAGACCGATATAAGTGACCGGGAACTGGATGACGTCCTTTACATATAGTGGGATCAGGATGGTGAAGAATGGAAATAGTGCAAAGTTAATAAGCATTGCGATGATCGCCAGATAAAATTCGACCTTCACTCCGTAAATAACTTTGAACCCGGAATAAATCATGTTGAAGCCGCTGACACACTCGGCCTTTTCGCCTTGATCAGTGGCACCGATGCGATTCGGGATGGTCGCTATCAGCGCTCCAGCGACGAGAATCGCAATAAAGTCGGCGACAAAGGCGAAGGTGATACCGAATCCGTAAATCAACCCGCTGGCCAGAGCCGGCCCGAGCAAAATTGAAAATGACGACATCACGCTTTTGGTCCGAAAGGCGAGGGAAACTTTATCGTCATCTGCAAATAAAGGAATGATCGATGCTTGGAGAGGGTCGCGCACGCCGACAATCGCGCTGCTGATCATCATTAGCGTGCCAACCGTCCAGGGGTTAAACGACCCCATAGCTGACAGCATCATCATCAACAGCGCTGTCAGCAAGCTTATCAATGAGGCCAGCTTGATGATCAGGATTTTGTTGTATTTGTCTCCCAGCCATCCCAGCAAGGGTTTGGCTAAGACCTCCGTCGCGATGGAACAAGCGACCATGTTGGCAAAATAGAGCGCAGAGCCTGTTTCCTGTAATGCCCACCAGGCGACCGCCAGTTGATTGCAACGTCCCCCCAGGACCATCAGCAAGAAGCTGAATTGCACTTTCAGCAAACGGCGGTCGGTGCCGGGAAAGACCCACGCATTACCCGAAAAATGTGCAGACATTGACGTTCCTTAGTGCGGATAGGGGGACTGCGTAATCAGGGGCGTTCAATAAGCGACGGGGTAGTGTTCATCAGGATAAATCGCCAGATATCGTTCTATGCCACCCTCCAGGCTATAGAGTTCCGCTTCCTGGTCGAGGCTGCGAACTGCCAGTAGGGCGGCCTTGCTCCTGACGCCGGATCTGCAATAAAAAACGATACGGCGGGTGGTATCGAGTTCTGCTTGGCGCTTGATGATGTCTTTGAGCGGAATCAGTCGGCCACCCAGCGAACCTTGTTGATGCTCGCTGACGTCGCGCACATCGACCAATTGAAATGGCACTTTTTTAGCTATCCAGTCATGTAGTGCGTCGGGGGACAGCCAGTCGCTATTGCGCCATATAGGCGTGGTCATAACACCAAGCATCTTACTAGGGGGGCGATCCTGGATTTTTGTGTTGATACTCAACAGGCGGAAAGTGTTGTCGAGGCAGTCGATAGACAACAATTGTCCGCTCAAGGGCTCCCCGACACGGAGGATAAGCTTGAGTACTTCATTAGCCTGAAAGCAACCGAGCAAACCAGGTATGACGCCAAGAACGCCTGCTTCCGAGCAGTTTTGGGTCAAATGCGGTGGGGGCGGCGTTTCGAACAGGTCCCGGAGACACGGCCCCCATTGTTGAGTATGCCGGTTGTAATAATTAAAGACCGCCACCTGACCCTCGAACTGACTGATCGAGGCATAGACCATTGGTTTTTCGCAAATGATACAAGCGTCACTTATCAGGTATTTGGCGACGAAGTTATCAGTTGCATCAACGATGATGTCGTATTCCGTCAGCAGCGGTAGAACATTCTCCGAGTTCAAAGTCGTGTCAAAGGTGTGGACCATAATGTCCGGATTCAACTCGTTGATGCGGCGTTTAGCTGCCAACACTTTCAGGTCGCCTACATCGGCAATCGCATAGAGAATTTGTCGGTGTAGATTGCTCACGTCGACGGTGTCGTTATCAACGATGCCGATTGTCCCGACACCGGCACCTGCCAGATACAGGATTACTGGACAGCCTAACCCTCCTGCGCCAACCACCAGCACCTTACTGTCTCTAAGGCGTTGCTGCCCCTGGGTGCCAACCTCAGAGAGGATGATTTGGCGAGCGTAACGGGTTGTTTCCGGTTTTAGGTGGCATTGCATGTCAGCCACCTGCCACTGCGCTGATCAGAATCAATTGCGCATTACTGTCCAGAGGACGAAGACGGTCGTGCTCACTGGTCACGGACATCCCGTCGACGAACAGCCCCACGAACGGCAGTGGGTGGAGATCCGCAGTGAAGACCGGCCCAATCAGATCGGGATAATGTGCAGTCAGATTATTTAGCACATCGCTGACACACGAACCCTCAGTGGTATGTGTTTTATGCTGATTGGTGTAGGACATGAACTGCCGGGGAAAGTGTACGACTGCCATGAGTCATCCTTAAATAGATTTGGTTGTCAGGTCGCCAGAAAACGCATCCAGCCTGGATGTGATCAATTTTCCCATTTCGGACAGTTCGTCCGAAGCCTGGAGAGTGGCCAGACTTTTGAAGAAATATTGGTGCAAGTAAACGAGGCGTTCGGAACGAGCTCTCACGGAACCGCTAGTCAGCAAGCGCTGATAGTAGTTCACTGCGCTGACCGCAAACAGGCAAGCCAGCAAGACACCCCTAGGGTTCTTCCCGCCTGTTCCTGATGGCAGTACGTAGTTGTTCGAACTGTTCTTGAGTTGGAAATCGTAAATCTCGGCGATCAAACTTGACCAGATATGGGATAGCTCATGCACCAAAAATTCTTCAAGGTCCGTAATGGTCGTAAACGCGGCTTCACCTAAGAACATCTGTTGGGGCAGTAAGGGGTTGGTCAGACTGACTTGTTGATTCAGCAGTTTGTGTATTTTAATCGGTATATCCAGTAAGTTTTTCCATTCCGGCAGCAACGCTTTTAGATTGTTCTTCGCTTCAGCTATCATTAACTGCTCGGCGTTACTAAGCGCTTGATGAGGCGGAAATTCTGGTGCACCTGCGACGTGCCGGTTATACAGGGTAGTAGCAAAATCCGGTTGCAAATAAGTAGTTAAATGTAACTCGCCTCCATCGATGTTTTTACGTACGACAGCGACAAGTGTCAAAAGTTTTGTACTATTGAACTCGGGGTGCACAAAGGGCAGGCCATTTATTTCATACAAAATCTGTGATGGAGTCATTTATTTTTTTCCGTCCTTGTCCATGGTTGCGTTATTAGAAAATTTTTCAAGTCATTGGTTTTAATTCTGTGGGTAGAAAAATTAGCAATAGCGTAGTCTATTTTTTTTGCATCAATCGGGAGCGTCAACAAAGATTTTTTTAAACAATCAAGGGTTCTATGTCCGTACCACATGTTTTTTAGATGGCTAAGTATGTGTTGTTCTTGTGTTGGCGTAATTATATTTTCAGCTGTCCACTGTTTTAAAAACTGTCTGATATGAATAAGCGGTTCGCTCAGTGGGAGATAAGGCTCTTGTGCTTGATGTATCAGCGTCACTTCGTCGTCGGAAAAATCCGGATCGTTCGCAAATTGTTTATATACTTCACCAAAACCTGTCATTCCAAGCCCATCCATTTCACATGCGCGAATGGCACCCATGGACGACAATCCCCAAATGCGCCAACCGGCACCCAGAGCGGCGAGAATCTCGGAATGACCGACGGCAGGGTGTGAATGAAACACTCCATCGACAATAGCGAGGTTCGACGGTGGCGATTGCAGCACTATGCGTTCTATATCGCCGCGTTTGACGGGGGGGCATAACTCCAGTCCGCCACCCCGCAGTAATTGACTGTCGATTCCTTGTAGGGAGGGGCCAGCAAACAGCGTGCATACCTCAAGCGCTTTGTTTGACATACGTACGTAACCTCGGACCGATCCTTTTCAAACCGGGTTCGAACGTTTCCAGCCCCGGAACAATGACTCTGACCACAGTAATGTCGTCAGTCGCTTTGCTGAGCAAGACCCTTAACACGGTATTCAGCCCTGCACGCTGCAAACGTTCAATGAGTAACTCCCAAGCTGACTCGATCGTGGGGATCGCCGCTTCCTGGCAATTGATGGAGGAGTAATCGATGGTCTGGGCCCGGGAAGTAGCTTCGGCACGCAAGCGTGATACAGCCTGAAGCTCGGCCGAACGGCCTTTTTTCTCGAAGTATTTGACACGCTCGATGATGTCGTCCCGGCCTCCATGGATGTGGCTTAAACGGCTTTGGGCTGCCTCACAGATAGCACGGATCAATGCAATTTCTTTTATTGGATGCAAACCCGAGCCGGTGGCTACCGATATGGGAGCCTGGAAGGACTCTTCCATGATAAAAGCTTGAAAATAGGCTAGACCAAAACAATTCTCGGTGTAACGAACCGACAAGCTCAATCCCGCGGCATTGATTTTATTGATCAGGGCTTCGGTTTCTGCACTGTAACAGTCTAGATTAACGAAGCAGGAACAATCATGTAGGTGATTAAAAGCTTGAACATCGCGTTCCATGAGTTCACAAACAGCGTGTACCGAGGCTTCCACCAAGTCATTGCCTGATGCCAAGCCGCTGGAGCTTTCCCCGAAGAGTCGTTGCCCAGGGTTTTCGGAATATGGAATGAACACCAGTTCTGCGGGCGCAAGCGCTTCTTTCTTGCGCAATACATCTTCGACTTCGATGGCCATGATGAGCGAGTCGGCGTCGGCGAAAAATCCATACAACATGCAGAACTGGTTGAAGTCTATCTGCCCATCGTGGCTTTCAATGATTTTTCTTGGAGTGGTCTTTATCAGTTTAAGTTGCGCAGTATTATATTGCGCAAGGCTGAACTCGATAGCCTCCATGTATGCGCCTATTTTGGCTTCTGCTGGTCTCAATCCTTTGCCGGCGTTTACGCACAGAGAGCCATTCAATGCATCTGGTCGTATGCTTGCAAATACCGGAATTCCAATACGATCCAACCAAGTTGTATCGGTAACTCGGGTGATTCCCAGTCGTGGAGCAATATCGTTAATGATAATATCTAATGTATTTTCGGCACTACGCCGACGAAGACTCGAACTAAGCCTTTGCATAAATTATCCCACTCTGATTAATAAGAGTTGTCAGTATCATGTTAGGCACAATGGAGAAAATGGAGGGAATCGCTTCCCTCCAATTTTGTCAGGCTGCGATTTTACTGTCTTCAGGCAGTGTCAACACGTTGTTGTTTGACTGGTGTGCTACAAAGCCGGCGTGCATCAGGCTTTCATCGTTAAGAATGTCAGAGAACTTCTCCGCAGTTTCTGCATCTAGTGCAAGATCGAAGGTTTCGTTATTGATTGTGGTATCCATTTTTCGTGTCCTTTCCCTAATATTTCGTTTTAGAAATTATCGTTGTGTAGCGGTGATGATTTTTTGCAGATACCACTGGTGGTGTCAAATTATTTGAGGTGGGGATATTATGGATTTGATATTTTACGGATGCGGCTTACAAAGGTTGGTAAGTTTTCTTACAGTAATTGGAGTGTTGGGGTGGAGTATTAATTTTGCCGCTTTATTAGTCGATATTAAATTGCCTTTTATAAGTTGTTGATTAGTAATGTTTTGCCGTATTTTCATGTCACTTCAACGTTGTAATGTGAAGTCCACTCACTGGATTCTCGATATTTTCGTGGTGGGCAAAGAAACGGACGCTTCAGGGGCAGATCTAATTTTTAGTAGCGACCAACATCTTCCCCAAAAACGTGCTGTCATACTATGTTCCTGCGCCGATAGGCACCGACGTCGACCAACCACGCAATCTGGCGAAATCGGTGACTGTGGAATAAGTTATCCACAGCTGATCGAACCTTAAAAAATCGCAGCCACTTGGTTGCGATTTTTTTTATCTGAATCGAGGACACGCCCATGGACCGCTTCCAGGAAATGCAGGTCTTCGCCGCCGTCGCCCAGGACCAGGGCTTTTCCGCAGCAGCGCGGCGTTTGGGTTTGTCCGCCGCCAGCGTTACCCGGGCGGTGGCGGCGTTGGAGAAGCGCATTGGCACGCAGTTGCTCACGCGCACTACGCGCAGTGTTTATTTGAGCGAGGCGGGGCAGCGTTATCTGGAAGACTGTCGAAGAATTCTGGCTGAAGTGCAGGAAGCCGAGGATTCCGCGGCAGGCAGTCACGTCCAGCCCCGTGGGCATCTGACGATTACGGCGCCAGTTTTGTTCGGCGAGTTGTTCATCACTCCGCTGATGGTGAGTTTTCTCACGCAGTTTCCTGACGTGACGATCAATGCGCTGCTGGTGGATCGGGTGGTGAGTATCGTCGAGGAAGGGGTCGATGTGGCCATCCGCATCGGTGAGTTGCCTGACAGCAACCAGCATGCGATTCGGGTGGGCGAAGTGCGGCGAGTGATCTGTGCATCGCCGCAATTTCTGGGTATCCATGGTCGGCCAAAACATCCACAAGAACTGGCTCAGGCGCCGATTATTGCGACGTCCGCGATTGGACAGTTGAAGCACTGGCCCTTTCTCGAGCGAGGCGAGCCACTGAGTGTCCGGGTAGAACCGCGTCTGACAGTAACGGCGAATCAAGCAGCGATCACCGCGGCCGGGCTTGGACTGGGTTTTACCCGGGTTCTGTCCTATCAGTCGGCGAGCAAAGTGGCGGCAGGTGAGCTTGAAATTGTACTCGCGGATTTCGAAATGCCGCCTTTGCCCATCCATGTGCTTTATCAAGGCGGGCACAAGGCTGCGACGCGCGTTCGTAGTTTTGTCGACTTTACGGTGAAGGCACTCCGCGAGCATCTCGCTTTGCGGGACTGATGCTTTATTTCTCTGGGTGAAATAATTGATTGCGTTTGCTGGGTATTCTGTTGTTTTCGTGACTGGTAGAAGATGGCTGCCATCGGTGCTGATCTCTCCCCTGACAGCGCCACTGCCCAGCGGAGTCGACCATGCAAGCCATCAAACTCTACAACTTTCCACGTTCCGGCCACGCGCATCGTGTGGAACTGATGCTTTCGCTGCTGCAACTGCCGACCGAGCTGGTCCTCGTCGACCTGGCAAAGGGCGAGCATAAAAAGCCGGAGTTCCTGGCCATCAACGCTTTTGGCCAAGTGCCGGTGCTCGACGATCAAGGTGTGGTGCTGGCGGATTCCAATGCGATTCTGGTCTACCTGGCGAAAAAATACGGTAAAGGTCGCTGGCTGCCAGACGATCCGGTCGGTGCCGCCAAAGTGCAGCGCTGGTTGTCGGTTGCTGCCGGGCCAATCGCCTTCGGGCCCGCCCGGGCAAGGCTGATCACGGTATTTGGTGCACCGTACAATCCTGATGAAGTGATTCCTTACGCTCATAGCGTGCTCAAGGTGATCGATCAGGAACTGGCCAAAACAGCTTTCCTGACCGGCAGCGAACCGACCATCGCCGACGTGGCTGCCTACAGTTACATTGCCCATGCACCGGAAGGCAACGTCTCGCTGGAGGACTACGCTAACATCCGCGCCTGGTTGGCGAGGGTCGAAGCCTTGCCCGGTTTTATCGGCATGCCTCGCACTGTCGCCGGCCTGCAAAAAACTGCCTGATATTTTCGCCCGACTTCTATCGGGCCCTTCACGCTGTGCCGATGGCGCAGGGGAGAAGCCGCAATGGACCATTCACCGTGGCATGCTGGCGAAAAAGAATTGCAGGCTCATCTCGGTGTGGGTGAGCGAATGGACGTACTCGGGCGCAGGGTAATTCGCGACCAGATGCCGGATCAACATCGCACCTTCTATCAGCAACTTCCGTTCATGTTGTACGGCGCGGTTGATGCTGACGGTCGTCCTTGGGCCAGCGTGCTTGAAGGTCAACCGGGTTTCGTACATTCCCCCAATCCAGGTTTATTGCAATTTAGCAGCTTGCCGGCTGCTGATGATCCTGCGCAACTGGGCGCGGGTTCGGCGATCGGTCTGTTGGGCATTGAACTGCACACCAGGCGTCGCAATCGCATTAATGGCCATATTGGCGCAATGACCACCAGCGGGTTTGCTGTGACGGTGGATCAGTCCTATGGTAATTGCCCGCAGTACATCCAATTGAGGCAGTACCGCTCGGTGCCCCTGGCGGATCCGGCAACACGTCCCGCGCAGCAATTCAATGAATTGGATGACGCGGCCAAAGCCATGATTGCTGAGGCGGACACCTTTTTCGTCGCCAGTTACGTCGATGTCGATGGCGTACGGTCGGTGGATGTTTCACACCGTGGTGGACAGTCTGGTTTTGTCCGGGTGGAAGGGAACTGCCTGACCATCCCGGACTTTGCCGGCAACCTGTTTTTCAATACCTTGGGTAATCTGCGGGTCAATCCAAAAGCCGGTTTGCTGTTCATTGATTTCAATTCCGGTGATCTGCTACAGCTAAGTGGGCGCACCGAAATCATCCTTGAAGGCCCGCAGGTAGAGGCATTTCAAGGTGCTGAACGTTTGTGGATGTTCCACGTGGAACACGTTGTTCGTCGTCCCGCTGCCCTCGGTTTGCGCTGGCGCTTTGACGGTGTTTCGCCGACCAGTTTGCTGACGGGAACATGGGAGCAGGCCAAGGCGCGCTTGCAAGCCAAGACCTTGGGCGATCAATGGCGGCCACTGCGGGTGGTGCGGATCGAAGCGGAAAGCCAACACATCCGTTCGATATATATGGAGCCAGCCGACGACGTCGGGTTGCCGTTGTTTCAAGCCGGGCAACATCTACCGCTGCGCTTCAACATTGATGGTGAAACCCATATCCGCACCTACAGCCTGTCGAGTGCGCCATCGGATGACTTTTTCCGTATCAGTGTGAAACGTGACGGTCGGGTGTCTTCGCACCTGCATGACCAGGTTCGCGTCGGTGACTTGTTGGAGGCAAGGGCACCCCAGGGGCATTTCACTGTTGCGCCCCATGAACGGCGGCCGCTGGTGTTATTGGCCGCTGGTGTGGGTATTACGCCACTGCTGTCGATGCTGCGTGAGGTGGTTTATCAAGGCTTGCGCACTCGACACATCCGGCCGACCTGGTTCTTCCAGAGTTCGCGCACCCTGGCCGATCAGCCATTTCGTCCCGAGGTGGATCGCTTGCTCGATCATGCCGGTGACGCGATCAGGGTGGTGCGTCTGCTCAGTCAACCGGAGCCGGAGGCACGGGAGGGCGAGGACTTTGATGTGACCGGGCGAATTGATGTCGCTCGGCTTTCGGAACTGCTCGAGGTCGAGGACTATGATCAGCTGGATTTTGTCCTCTGTGGTCCCGGCAGTTTTACCCAGGCACTGTATGACGCCCTGCGCGAACTGGATATTCGCGACTCACGGATTCATGCCGAAACTTTCGGACCTTCGACTTTGCGTCGTCGGCCTGACCCCGATGCCATCGTCATTGAGCAACCGCCAGCGGCTACCACCTCGGTGCCGGTGGTGTTCCAGCGCTCAGCCAAGGAAGCTCGCTGGCAACCGGATGGCGGCAGTCTGTTGGAGCTGGCGGAAAGTCGCGGATTGCACCCGGAATTCAGTTGCCGTGGCGGCTCCTGCGGCACCTGTAAGACACGGCTGATCAGCGGCCAGGTCAATTATCCACAGCTGCCAGCGGAGATACCGGATGAAGGTCAGGTGCTGATTTGTTGCGCAGTTCCGGCTCAAGGCACGCAGCCTTTGGTCCTGGATCTTTAGCGGGTCAACTCGCGGGAGCCATTGCCCGACGGTCGTTGGCTGGGTAGGGTAGGTAGTACGAAAAAGGGCCGAAGAAAGGCCCTTTGTGCATTTCAGGGACAGGCGTTTTTTCATGGGTTTTCTCACTCGCGTGATCGTCTCGCTGACGGCGCTCGCGCTGCTTGGTGGTTGCGAGCAGCACAACGCACCGCCACTCGATCAGCAACTCTATGTGTGGCAACGCCAATGGACCCCGGCGCATGACGCTGCATTGCGGGAGAGTCGCGCCGACTTTTCCACCTTGCGGGTGCTGGCATTACAGGCCTTCCCTCAGGCGGGCTGGAGTCGCGCGCGGATTGATCCGGCGCTGCTCAAGCGCGATGGTCGGCGGCTGATTGCGGTGATTCGCCTTGATGGCCAGCTACAGTCGCTGGATCAGGATGAGGTCATGGAGCAGATCCAGCGCCTGATCAGCGATTGGCAGGGCAAGGGGCTGACACTCGCCGGGGTGGAAATCGACCACGATGCGGGCAACGCTCGGTTACCCGCCTATCGCGCGTTTCTGGCGCACCTGCGTTCTGTGATGCCAGCGCCCATGGCCTTAAGCATCACTGCATTGCCGGCATGGCTCGACAGTCCCGAGTTGCCAGCGTTGTTATCCACCGTCGATAGCAGCGTGTTACAGGTTCATGCCGTGAGCGATCCCCGGCGCGGCTTGTTCGATTCAGATCTCGCTAGCCAATGGGCAATGGCCTGGAGTCGTATCACCTCGAAACCCTTTTTCCTGGCCTTGCCGGCCTATGGCGTCGCGTTGTTGCCGAGTGTCGGTGGCGCTCCCATCGTGGAAAGCGAAGTAGCCATTGAGCGTAACGGCAAGCGCCGGGAGTTGTTGGCTGATCCACTGCAATTGAGCAAGCTTGCTGCGCGGTTGCGCGCAGACCCGCCGGCTCATATGGCCGGTTTGATCTGGTTTCGGCTGCCTTTGGCCAACGACCGTCGAGCCTGGAGCCTGGCGACCTTGCGCGCCGTGTCGCGTGGTGATGTCCTTGAGAGTCATCTGGCACTGAATCTTTCGGAGCACGAAGGCCTCTATGACATTGGTATCAGCAATGAGGGCAACCTCGACAATGCCTGGCCCGAGCGCGTGACGCTGGCGGTACAGGGTTGTGAGGGGGCCGATGCGCTGGCCGGTTATACGTTGCAACAAGAACCGAACCTGCTTACCTTCACCCGCCTGCGCGACGGCCGGATAGCGGCTGGCGGACAGCGCGCCATCGGTTGGGCACGCTGCGCAATCATTGATCAAGGAGCTTCGAATGTTCACCCGTAACTGGCCTCGTCACTTGCTTTGTCTGAGCCTTGGCCTGCCGTTGGCAGCCATGGCATGCGGGCCGGATTTCCCCATGCGGTTGCTGGACAATCGAGGTCAATCCCTTGCGGAATTACCGGAGGGCAATTTCAGTTTCGAGGTGAGCCGCCTCGGTCATGCGATTGCCGGTCTCAAGTCGGTTACGGCAGCCACCCTTGTCCCTGGCGCAGCCTATGGAGAAGCCTCCGCTCATGTTGAACAGCGGGATCAAGCCGAGCAGGTTGGTTTGACCCATGAACAGCAGGCACAGGTGAAACAGTTGCGTGGGCTCGCCGATGCCCGGCAGGTTGAAGTACAGGGTACGAACCTTCCCGCCGAGCTCAAGTTGTATCTGGCGGGCGCGGTAGCGTTCAATGCCGGCGATCAAACGCTGGCCGCCGAATACTTCCGCAAGGTGCTGGCGCTGCCCGCCGATCAACGGGCATTGCGCAGTACCTGGGCTGCCTACTCGCTGGGGCGGGCGTTGTTCGCCATGAGTTCGCAGGCCGACGCCGCCCCCAACCTGCTGGAACAATCGCGCAAAGCCTTTGAGCAAACCCGCCAACTGAGCATCGACGGCTTCAGCGACCCATTGGAACTGGGCGTCGCCAGTCTCGGTGAAGAGGCTCGCGTGGCCCGGGCGGCAGGTGACTGGAACGGGGCGATCGAACTTTATGCGACGCAGAACCTTCAGGGTTCGGCAGTGGGTTACACCTCGTTGAAGCTGTTGATGGCTGAACTGGCTTCGATGCCCGAGGATCAGTTGGCCGGGTTGCTCAAGGGCAAGCCTGTGCAGCAGCTGGTGACCGCCGCCTTGATCAGCCGACTGGGTTGGTCATTCGGTGATCAACCACCTAACGAGCAAAAACTAATCAAGCTGTTGCAGAGCAGTACGCGCGGCAGCCTCGACAATGCGGACCGCCTGGCCGCGTTGAATTATCAACAGGGCGATTTCAACAGCGCCAAGGCCTTTCTCGAGCGCGCTGGCGACGGCGGCCTGGCCTGGTGGCTTCGGGCCAAACTGGCGGTGCGCGATGGCGATAAAGCGGCGGCGGCTGCAGCGTATGCGAAGGCCGCCAAGGCTTTCCCGCAGAATGAATCGTGGGGTGATCGGAGAACGCCGGATTACGATTTCGAAACGCTGCAACCCAAATGCCGGGTCGAAGGCGAAAGCGCGATCCTGGCCATGCAACGCGGGGATTATCTGCAGGCGTTCGACCAGTTGTACCGCAGCCAAGGCATCTATTGGTTGGACGCGGCCACTGTTGCCGAGCGTGTACTGACGTTGGATGAGCTCAAGCAGTACGTCGATACTCAGGTACCGGCACCGCCACCACTCAGCCAGCACGATGTGGACAACTACGTGCCTCTGCCGGTGGCGGCGAGCCTGCGCAATCTGCTTGGGCGGCGTTTGTTGCGCGAAGGACACTACGAGCAAGCGCCGGCTTATTTCGAGAACGATGGCTTGCGCCACAAAGCCAGGCTGTACGGCCAGCAACGTATGGCGGCGGATTCGGCATGGTGGCCGACGCGGCGTGCCGCGGCACTGTTCAATTCCGCCTGGACCGCACGTGAATGGGGGATGGATATTCTCGGTTATGAAATGGCGCCGGACTACGCCACGTTCGGGGGCAACTTCAGCCTTGAGAGTGCTGAACTCAAGGTCGGGCCGCTAGTAGCCGAGGACGAAGTGAAGCGCCAGCGAGCCAGCGCCGCCCAACCCGATCAGCGCTACCACTATCGCTTCGTGGCGACGGCACTGGCCAGCCGTGCTGCCGACAATCTGCCGCACACCAGCCAGGCGTTCGCCGCTGTGCTGTGTGAAGCGGCCGGCTGGAACAGCAGCCTTGAAGAACAAAGTGCGCTCTACCAGCGATATGTCAAAGAGGGACCATTCGTGGAGTGGGCAGCGGATTTTGGCCATCAATGCCCGTATCCCGACTTTGAAAGTGCAGACAAGCGCTATGTCACGCAGGTCACCGATGCTGCCCGCTCGGCCCTGCGGCCGTACAAGACAGCTCTGCAGATGGGAGGCGTGTTGTTGGTCATGGCGGTGGCGCTGGTGCAGGTCAAGCGTCGTCGCCGCAAAGTGCAATAAGGTTCAAGCCTGTTGAACAAAGGTCAGCCGCACGGCGAAACCGATCAACAGGCTGCCGAACAGCCATTGTTGAACGCGCTGGAAGCTGGGGCTGCGTTGCAGCCAACGACCCAGCGCGGCACCGGTCAACGCATAGGCGCTATCGAACAGCAAACCGACACCGACCAACACCAGGCCAAGGACCGCAAATTGCGCGAGTACCGGTCCATTGAGTGGATCGATGAACTGCGGCAGCAATACCGAGCAAAACAGCAGCGCCTTGGGGTTAAGCAGATTGGTCAGTAGACCGCGGCGAATCGCTTCGCCCCAGCGTGTTTTTTCGTCTGTTGTACCTGGGCCGTTCAGGGATGGCAGCATCGTCGTCCGCAGGCATTGAATACCGATCCACAGCAGATAAGCAGCCCCGACCAGGCGCACTGCGTCGAATGTCCAGGGAGCCGCCTTGAACAATGCCGCCAATCCCAACGCCGCCAGCACTACATGACAACCGCGGGCGATCGCCAGGCCGACGGCCGTGGCCAACGCTGCGCCTTTGCCCTGGCGGGCACCGGTTTGCAACAACAGGATCATATCGGGCCCGGGTAACAGATAGACCACCGCCAGCGCCATGAAAAATAGCCCGAGTCCCGCCATGTCGTACCCCTGTCCGTAGTCGATTCAGTGGTGCCAGTCTAGAGCCAGGGAGTAGGGCATGTGCTTGCGTAGTTTGCTTCTAAAGGTGGCTGTTTTGGCATAACCTGCCAACAAATAACGGTTAAACCAGCGGGATATGCCAAACGATGAAACTGGATGCCTACGACCGCAAGATTCTTGCCGCTCTGCAACGGGATGGTCGGCTGAGTAATGTGCAATTAGCTGAAGAAATCGGTCTGTCCGCCTCGCCATGTTTGCGCCGGGTTCGGATGCTTGAAGAGGCCGGAGTGATTCGTGGTTATCAGGCCAATCTGGATCGCGATGAAGTTGGACTAGGGCTGACCGTGTTCGTCGGAGTAAAAGTCGAGCGCCATAACGATGAACAGGCTGAATCTTTTCGCTTGGCCGTGACAGCATTGCCGGAGGTGATTTCGGCGTTTCTGGTATCTGGGGAATCGGACTTTCTGTTGCAAGTGGTGGTACCGGATTTACGCGCCTATGACCGGTTTCTCACGGGGTGTTTGTTGAAGCTGCCAGGGGTGAGCGATATCCGCAGCAACTTTGCAATCCACACGGTGAAGACACCGGGAGCGTTGCCGTTGGGGCATTTGCCGCTGTAGACCGAGGAGACTTTTTCACGAGCAGGCTCGCTCCCACATACGAATGCATTCCAATGTGGGAGCGAGCCTGCTCGCGAAGCGAAGGCCCAGCCACCAAAAATCTGGAGGCCTACATCTGCGTCGCCATCCCCTCCACATTCATCGCGGCCTGGCGCAAGGCTTCGGATCGGGTCGGGTGAGGATGGCAGGTCAGGGCAATGTCTTCGGCGGATGCGCTGAACTCCATGGCCACGCAATATTCGCCAATCATTTCACTGACGCTTGGCCCTACGAGATGCACACCGAGGATTTCGTCGGTACGCTCATCGGCCAGCACTTTGGCGAATCCTTCGGTTTCATGATTGATCTTCGCCCGGCTGTTGGCGGTAAACGGAAATTTGCCGACCTTGAATGCGCGACCTTCGGCCTTCAACTGTTCTTCGGTCTTGCCGACGCTGG
This sequence comes from Pseudomonas sp. G5(2012), assembly GCF_000408945.1. Classification (NCBI taxonomy): domain Bacteria; kingdom Pseudomonadati; phylum Pseudomonadota; class Gammaproteobacteria; order Pseudomonadales; family Pseudomonadaceae; genus Pseudomonas; species Pseudomonas sp. G5(2012). Next base: position 97,139 of record NZ_APIO01000044.1, on the reverse strand, counting down.
CCAGCTCCGGCTTGGTGTAGATCACGTTGGGGATCAGGTCGTAATTGACCTCACCAGCCTTGCCGACGATCTGTTCGACGCAGGCCATGGCTTCGTCTTCAGCCTTGTGGGCAAGCATCGGTCCGGAAGTGACGTCGCCAATCACCCAGACGCCCGCCGCTTCGGTACGGTGCCCCTTGTTGGCGAGCATGCCGCGTTTATCGGTGGCGAGGCCGACGTTCTCCAACCCCAGACCTTGGGTATAAGGCCGACGTCCGATCGCCACCAGCACGTAATCGGCCTCCAGCGACTCGGCTGCTCCACCTGCGGCAGGTTCGACGCTGAGCTGCACGCCGGTTGCGGTCGTCGTGGCGCTGGTCACTTTTGAACTCAATTTGAAACTGATGCCCTGTTTGCTCAGTGAGCGTTGCAGGGTTTTTCCTGCTTCGCCATCCACACCCGGACAAATCCGGTCCAGGTACTCGACCACGGTCACTTGAGCCCCCAAGCGCCGCCAGACGGAACCAAGCTCCAGCCCAATCACCCCGGCGCCGATCACCACCAGATGCTTCGGCACTTCTGTGAGTGACAGTGCGCCGGTGGAATCGAGGATGCGTTGGTTATCGATGTCCACCCCAGGCAGGGGAGTGGGTTCGGAACCGGTGGCGATGATGATGTCTTTGCCAACCAGTTCGGTCTTGCCGCCGACGTTATCCGTCACGGTGACTTTGCCCGGCCCGTCGATGTGGCCCCAACCCTTGATCCAGTCGACCTTGTTTTTGCGGAAGAGAAATTCGATGCCCTTGGTCAGCCCGGTCACGCTTTCATCTTTCTGTTTCATCATCTGGGCGAGGTTGAGCGTGGGTTTGACCTCGATCCCAAGGTTGGCGAATTCCGCTCCCATGGCTGCATCGTACAGCTCCGAGGCGTGCAGCAATGCCTTGGACGGCATGCAACCGACGTTCAGGCAGGTACCGCCGAGCGTAGCGCGTCCTTCTACGCACGCCGCCTTCAATCCCAGTTGGCCTGCTCGAATCGCTGCGTTATAGCCACCGGGGCCACCACCGAGTATCACGACGTCATAGGTGCTCATGGAAGTACTCCTGGATTGAAAGCGGACGGGGAGGGGTAAAAGTAGTCTTTGAATAAAATTACGAGCGTAATATGTGTGCTCCGATGCTTTTCGGTCAAGGGTTCAGCTTCGCGACAGGTTGAGCATCTTTAGATAGGGCGATTGAGCACGAAAATTTCGCCAGTACTGTTATATCGTTACGAAATGCCCCGCGGGGCAATTCTAAATACTGGAGTGGTATGCAAGTCGATCTCGAAGAGGGTGGTGATGGAGCGCAGGTAGCCGGGCTGCCGCGTTTTCAGCAGGCAGTTTTTCAGGGGCGACGATTGCGCCTGCTCGCCATCGGTCTCGGCGCGCTCGCGGCAATGGGCCTGGTGCTGGGTTTTTTTGTCGGGATGTTTGCTCCGCAATCCCTTTGGCCTGCGCTGTTGTTCAATCAGAGCGCCGCATTGCTGGTGCTGGTCGCCGGCTTGCAATCGGCCTGGTGGGTCACGCAATGGCGTGCGCAGGCGATGAATCCCTTGGAGTCGGTGGTCGATTCTGATGAAGCTGAAGTCCCGGCAGGCTGGTATGAGCGACTGCTTGAGAGAATCAGTCAGCACTGCCTGAAGCTACTCAGGCAAATCGGAGCCCCGACACTGTGGCTGGCCGGTTGTGCGCTGCTGGCGTTGTTGTGCGTCGAACAGGCATGGACCCTTGCTTTGCCTTCCGCAGCGCTGGGCATGTCGGCCACTGTCAGCGCGACCCTGGGGTTGTTGTTGGCCTTTGGTCTGTTGGTTCTCGAGCGTCAGCTTGCTCAGGAAAATACTGCTCAATGGCCCGAGGCAGGCGCCTTGGCGCAGCTGACCCGCGTGGCGATCATCAGCCTGATTCTTGGAGCGTTTTGCCTGCTGTTCGGCAGTGAGACTTCGGTTTGGCCGGTGCGTCTGGCGGTACTGATCGGCCTGCTGCCAGGCTTCGTTGCCTTCGAATTACTGCTGCGTGCCGTGCTGTCATTGTTCAGCCCGCGTCGCGAACAACTTGAACCTGCATTGCTGGCGAGTAGTTTTGTCGCCGACATGTTGCGCTGGCCGCCACGGCCATTGCAGGCGTTACAGCAAGAATTGCACAACCGCTTCGGCATCGACCTGCGGCAAATTTGGGCCTTCACTTACATGCGCCGGGCATTGTTGCCGGTGCTGGGGGTAGTAGGCATCGTCGGTTGGGTGCTGACCGGTGTTCACGAAATTCCGCTGCAAGGGCGGGGGATCTACGAGCGATTCGGTAAACCGGTGACGGTGTTTGGGCCTGGTCTGCATGCGGGTTTACCGTGGCCATTGGGGAGGGTGCTAAGTGTCGAAAATGGCGTGGTTCACGAATTGGCCACCAGTGTCGGCGAAACATCGGCCCCCGTGCAGGCAGACCCCGCCGAAGGCCCGGCGCCGATAACCGCCAACCGGTTGTGGGACGCCAGCCATGTGAATGACAAATCCCAGGTGATTGCCAGTAGCCGCGCAGACAAGCAGAGCTTTCAGATCGTCAACATGGACGTGCGTTTTGTTTATCGCATTGGTTTGAGCGATCAGGCGGCATTGGCTGCAACCTATAACAATGCGGATGTGCCGACGTTGATCCGCAGCACCGCGAGCCGAGTTCTGGTTCACGACTTCGCGTCACGCACCCTTGACGGTTTGCTCGGTGAGGACCGGGTAGGGCTTGCCGAGGAAATCGGCCGGGCCGTGCAGGCCGACCTGCAGAAACTCGACAGCGGCGTGGAAATTCTCGCTACGGTCGTTGAAGCGATCCATCCCCCGGCAGGGGCTGCCAATGCTTATCACGGGGTGCAAGCCGCACAGATCGGCGCGCAGGCGTTGATTGCCCGTGAACGCGGAGCCGCCGCCGAAGCCACCAACCAGGCGCAGTTGCAGGCGAGCATTGCCCGGGATCAGGCAACGGCAACCGCCCATGAAATCAACGCGACGGCCAAGGCTGGCGAGCTGAAATTCAGTGCCGAGAAAAAAGCTTACGCCAATGCCGGCCAGGCCTTTGTGCTGGAGCAATACCTCGGTCAACTTTCCCAGGGCCTGGCCAGCGCCAGCTTGCTGGTTCTCGATCATCGTCTGGGCGGCAGCAGCAATGCTCCGACCATCGATCTGCGTACATTCACGTTGCCGGCTGACCCTGCGTCGTCGCGTAAAACTGATCAGCCAGGAGTCGCCAATTGAGCCAGCTACATACCCACGATCATGCCAACCACAGTGGCCACGATCACAGCCATGGCGGCCATCACCACGGCCATCACCATCATGGTGATCCGCAAGAAGCCGGCCCGTTCCCCTGGCGACGCATGGGCTGGGCGGCGTTGTTGGTGGCGTTTGCCGTGGCGGCAGCAAGCCTGGTGCAAGTGCGTTCAGGCGAAGCCACGGTCATCACACGTTTTGGCAATCCATCGCGGGTGCTGGTAGAACCCGGGCTAGGCTGGCGCTGGCCGGCACCCTTCGAAGCAGCGATCCCGGTGGATCTGCGACTGCGCACCACGTCCAGCGGTCTGCAGGATGTGGGCACGCGGGACGGCTTGCGCATTATCGTTCAGGCTTACGTTGCCTGGCAGGTGCAGGGTGATCCGGACAACGTGCAGCGCTTTATGCGCGCTGTGCAAAACCAGCCGGACGAAGCGGCACGGCAGATTCGCACCTTCGTCGGCTCCGCGCTGGAAACCACGGCCAGTAGTTTCGATTTGGCCAACCTGGTGAACACCGATGCCAATCAGGTGCGCATCGCCGATTTCGAAGCACAGTTGCGCAAGCAAATCGATCAGCAGTTGCTGAACACCTATGGCGTGCGAGTGCTACAAGTTGGCATCGAGCGCCTGACCTTACCGTCGGTCACGCTCACTGCGACGGTCGATCGCATGCGCGCCGAGCGTGAAACAATCGCGACTGAACGCACCGCCATTGGCAAGCGCGAAGCGGCGCAAATTCGCTCCGCGGCGGAACGCGATGCACGAATCGTCCAGGCTGATGCCACGGTGAAAGCGGCGGACATTGAGGCGCAATCCAGGGTCGAAGCCGCGCAGATTTACGCGCGTGCCTACGCTGGTTCACCGCAGCTTTACAATTTGCTGCGCTCACTCGATACCTTGGGCACGGTGATTACCCCGGGCACAAAACTGATTCTGCGTACCGATGCCGCGCCTTTCCGGGCATTGGTTGATGGTCCGCCGACGCTTGAAAATAAACCCGGGTCGCAGCCATGAATTTGGTTCCACGTGGAACAAATGAGTTGAGTAGCCCGTGGATTCAGGCCGGACGCGTGGCGTTTTTCGCTCTGTATGCCGTGACGGTGTTGGCCGCTTTGGCTTGGGCGTTCTCCAATGTGCGACAAATCGACCCGCAAAATCGTGCGGTGGTTTTGCACTTCGGCGCTCTTGATCGCGTCCAGAATGCCGGTTTGCTATTGGCCTGGCCGCGACCGTTTGAACAGGTGATTTTGCTGCCAGCGGCAGACAGGGTCATCGAGCGTCGAGTGGAGAACCTGCTGCGAACTGACGCCGCATTGCAGGCCGATCGCGCCGCCAGTTTTGCAACGCCGATCAGTGATGCGCTGGCAGGATCCGGTTATTTGCTGACGGGGGATGCCGGTGTGGTGCAACTGGATGTGCGGGTGTTCTACAAGGTCACAGATCCGTATGCCTTCGTACTTCAAGGCGAGCATGTGCTTGCGGCCTTGGATCGTCTGGTGACCCGTAGCGCATTGGCACTCACGGCTGCACGAGACCTGGACACAATTCTGGTCGCACGGCCGGAGTTGATCGGCGCTGATAATCAGGCGGCAGAAAGGCGCGAGCGTCTACGGGGTGATCTGGTGCAAGGCATCAATCAGCGTCTGGCGCAATTGGCCGCGACAGGGCAGGGGCTGGGGATCGAAGTGGCGCGGGTTGACGTGCAGTCGAGCCTGCCGGCGCCTGCGATCAACGCCTTCAACGCCGTACTGACCGCCAGCCAACAAGCCGACAAGGACGTGGCCAACGCGCGCACTGAAGCAGAGAAGCTGACCCAGGCCGCCAATGAACAAGCCGACCGTACGCTACAAGTCGCACACGCTCAGGCGAGTGAACGGCTGGCGAAAGCCTCGGCTGATACCGCCACGGTGATCAGTCTGGCCAATGCGCAACAACAGGCCGCCGATCCGCAAATGTTGCTGCGAATCTACCGCGAGCGGATGCCGAAAATTCTTGGCCAGGCCGGCTCAGTCATTACGGTCGATCCGCAAGACGATTCCCGCCTGATCATTCAGGGAGCTGCACAATGACCGCTCAAACTGCCGCCGCACCGAGCATGTTGTCCTCGGCCGAACAACGCAGCGCTGCTCGCCAACTGACTTTGGCCATGCTTGCACTCGGCTTGCTCGCGTTGGGCCTTGTATGGCGCTGGTTGTCCCCGGAGCAAAGTGGGGTCAGCCAATTGTTGCTGGGTTTTGCTTCTGTACTGGTGGCCGTGCCAGTGATGCGTTCAGCCTGGTACAGCTTGCGGTATCCGAGCCTGCACGGCATCACCGATCAACTCATCGCCCTGGCGATGCTTGGCGCATGGGCGACAGGCGATCTGCTGACGGCTGCATTGCTGCCGATCATCATGATCTTCGGCCATGTGCTGGAAGAGCGCAGCGTGATCGGCTCGCAGGAAGCCATTCACGCCCTCGGCAAACTGACCCGCAGCCACGCGCGTAAGGTTCAGGCCGACGGCTCCATCGTCGAAGTCGACAATGGCACGCTCAGGGCCGGCGATCTGGTGGAAGTCCGTGCAGGTGATCGGGTGCCGGCGGATGGCCAGGTGTTGTCCGGGCAGGCGAGTCTGGACACCGCATCCATTACCGGCGAGTCGGTGCCGATGGAGGCGGGTGTCGGAATGGCGGTGTTCGGTGGCGCGATCAATCTCGATGGCCTGTTGCGCATTGAAGTGACACGGACCGGCGACGAATCGACCCTCGGCAAAGTGATCGCGCTGATGCAAAACGCCGAACGATCGAAGCCACCAATCACCCGGTTGCTGGAGCGTTACGCCGGGAGCTACCTGGTGCTGGTGTTGTTGCTGGCCGCAGTCACCTGGTTCATCACCAACGATGCCCAGGCCATGCTCGCGGTGCTGGTGGCTGCTTGCCCTTGTGCGCTGGTACTGTCGGCACCCGCTACGGCGATTGCCGGGGTAGCGGTAGCCGCTCGGCACGGCATTCTGATTCGCAGCTCGGCGTTTCTCGAAGAGCTGGCAGACCTGACATCGCTGGTGGTCGACAAGACCGGAACCCTCACCTTCGGCACCTTGCGCCTGCAATCCATCGAGAGCTCGCTAGCGGATCGCAACCCCGTCTTGAGGCTCGCCGCCAGCCTCGGTTCCGCCAGCAGTCACCCGGTCAGCCGGGCGCTCGCCGGGCTCGTCCCACCAGAGCATTTTCAGTTGCTGTCGGACATTCGCGAGCGTCAGGGTCTGGGCGTGGTGGCCATGACAGAGCAGGGCGAGGCTGCGCTTGGGCGGCCGGAGTTGTTCGCCCAATTGGGTATAGCTACCCCAAATGTTCCCGACCACGATGGCCCCATTGCCGGGCTGGCACTCAACGGTGAGTTTCTCGCTTGGCTGTTGTTGGCCGACAGTGTTAAACCGGAAGCGAAGGTTGCCTTGAGTGAGCTGAAGGACCTTGGATTGGGCCGACAGCTTTTACTCACCGGCGACCGGTACAGCGTCGCTCACACACTCGCTCGGGATGTCGGCATCAGTGAGGTTGAGGCGCAGGCCTTGCCCGAGGACAAATTGAATCGCGTGTTGAAAGAAATCGGTAACGGCTTTCGGCCTATGGTGGTCGGCGATGGCATCAACGATTCCCTGGCGCTCAAGGCTGGCGTTGTCGGTGTGGCAATGGGTGCAGGCGGGGCGGATATCGCGCTGGCTTCAGCGGATATCGTGTTGATCGGTAGCGACCTGCGGCGCCTTGGCACCTGCGTGCGCTTGAGTCGGCAATGCCGTCAGACTTTGCAAGTCAACGTGATTATCGGTTTGGGCTGGACTTTGGCGATCGTTGCTTTCGCGGCGTTCGGCTGGCTCGGGGCAGCAGGGGCGATGATCGCTGCGTTGCTGCATAACCTCAGTACGTTGCTGGTGTTGGGCAATGCTGGGCGTTTGTTGCGATTTCAGGAGCCGCTGTTCAAGCTCAATGAAGAGCGGTTTTAACAATACAGAACTGTGGGCCGGATTTGCAGTCATTTAGCTAAGAGCGGTCATTTCTGCGAATTCGCAACCGTTGTATATTCGTAGAGTGCCGCTATGAAATCGATAGCCAGTTGTTTTTCCAGGATGGTCTAACCTCTCAGCAGACGTCTGAAACAAGGGGGATTTTCCATGCTCGCGCAACTTCCACCGGCCTTACAGAATCTGCAGTTACCGCTACGCCTGCGACTCTGGGACGGTCATGAATTCAATCTGGGGCCGACGCCCAGTGTCACAATTGTGGTCAAGGACCCACAAATGGTCACCCAGTTCACCCACCCTAGCCTGGACGCGCTCGGGGCTGCGTTTGTCGAGGGCAAACTGGAACTCGAAGGTTCCATCAGCGATGTGATCCGCGTGTGCGATGAATGGAGTCAGGCGTTGCTGGATGAGGACGACGGCAATCAGCCGGTCCGCACCATGCATGACAAGGAGACTGACGCCAAGGCAATCTCCTACCATTACGACCTCTCGAACGCCTTTTACCAACTGTGGCTCGACAGCGACATGGCGTATTCCTGCGCTTACTTCGAGACAGGCAGTGAATCCCTTGAACAGGCCCAACAGGCAAAATTCCGTCATCTGTGCCGCAAGTTGCGCCTGCAACCTGGCGAATATCTGCTGGATGTCGGCTGCGGCTGGGGTGGGCTGGCGCGGTACGCTGCCCGTGAGTTTGGTGCGAAGGTGTTCGGTATTACCCTCAGCAAGGAACAACTGGCCCTGGCCCGGGAGCGGGTAAAAGAGGAAGGGTTGGAGGACCTGATCGAGTTGCAGTTACTCGACTACCGCGACCTGCCTCAAGACGGACGCTTCGACAAGGTGGTCAGTGTCGGTATGTTCGAACATGTCGGGCACGCGAACCTGGCCGAGTATTGCAAAACCTTGTTCGGCGCAGTGAAAGAGGGCGGGTTGGTGATGAACCACGGGATCACCGCCAAGCACACCGATGGGCGTCCTGTGGGACGCGGTGCGGGTGAGTTCATTGAGAAATACGTGTTCCCCAATGGAGAACTGCCGCACCTGTCGATGATCTCTGCCGAGATCAGTGAGGCAGGCCTGGAGATCGTCGATGTCGAGAGCCTGCGCCTGCATTACGCACGGACCCTGGATCACTGGAGCGAACGTCTGGAAGACAATCTGGAGGCCGCCTCGAAACTGGTGCCGGATCAAGCCCTGCGCATCTGGCGCCTGTACCTGGCCGGTTGTGCCTACGCGTTCGCCCGCGGCTGGATCAACCTGCACCAGATTCTCGCGGTGAAGGCCCACGCCGATGGCAGCCATGAGCTGCCCTGGACGCGAGACGATATCTACAATCCCTGATCCCTAGAGAATGGGCGAAATAAGCCGGGCGACCCGCATGCCGATTTGCTGCAAGCGACGGGTCTCCCGGCCTTCTTCCTTGGCGATTTCGTGAGCCTGGTCGAAGTCGTCGTTTAGCATTTGCTCCACTTGGGCAGCAAACGCTTTGTCGACCGTCAGTAGCATCACTTCGAAATTCAATCGAAACGATCGGTTGTCCATGTTGGCACTGCCAATGGCGCTGATTTCACTGTCGATCAACACCACTTTCTGATGCAGGAACCCGGGTTGGTAGCGGAACACCCGCACACCAGCGCGCACGGCTTCAAAGGCATAGAGGCTGGAAGCGGCGTAGACGATTCGGTGGTCGGGCCGCGACGGCAGCAGGATTCGCACATCCACCCCGCGCAAGACCGCCAGGCGCAACGCTGCGAGTACCGCTTCATCGGGGATGAAATAAGGGCTGGTGATCCATACCCGTTCGGTCGATGCGTGAATCGCTTCGACGAAGAACAGTGAACAGGTTTCGTAGGCGTCCGCCGGGCCACTGGCGAGTACCTGGCACAGCACTCCGTCGTCCGGGTAAACCTGCGGCAGGATCAGCGGCGGTAATTCTCGAGCCGCCCAGAACCAGTCTTCGGCGAAGGACTCTTGCATGCAGGCCACCACCGGTCCCCGTACTTGCACATGGGTATCGCGCCACGGTGCCAGCGGTGGTTTCTCGCCCATGTATTCATCGCCAACGTTGTGGCCACCGACGAAGCCGAGCATGCCGTCGACGACCACGATCTTGCGGTGGTTGCGAAAGTTGACCTGGAAACGGTTGAGCCAGCCGCTGCGGGTGGCGAAGGCTTTGACCTTGACGCCGCCATCGCGCAGTGACTGGACGTAACCGTGGGGCAGGGAGTGGCTGCCAATTCGGTCGTAGAGCAGGTAAATCGCCACGCCTTCGCTGGCTTTGTGCAGGAGCAAGTCATGCAGGCGACGGCCCAGCCGGTCATCGTGGATGATGAAGAACTGGACCAGTACGGCTTCCCTGGCCTGGTCGATGGCGTGGAAAATCGCTTCGAAGGTCGCCTGTCCATTCACTAGCAAGCACACTTCGTTGTTTGCCAGGCACGGCATGCGTCCCAGTTTCGGCATGGCCCTCAGCGACGCGTAGGCGCTGGATGCGCGAGCGGTGAGGGCTTCCTCCACCCATGGCCGCCAGTTCAGCTCGGAGACCGCCTTGCGCATCTCCTCGTTGGCTTGGCGCCGAGCCTTGATGTAGCCGTCGAAGGAGCTGCGGCCGAATACCAGGTAGGGGATGAGTGTCAGGTAAGGCATGAACAACAATGACAAGGCCCAGGCAATCGAGCCTTGCGCGGTGCGGACGGTCAACACGGCATGGATTGCTGCAATCAGGCCCAATGAGTGCAGCAGCGCGATGAAATAACCAAAGACATGGGGTCCAAAATAATCCATGGGGGGCAACCTTGCTCCTGAAGATTCAATGCTTAACAGACCATGTTCCGTGCAGAATGTCGCTATTTAATTGGCCCATGAACCGAAGCCCGCTGGCGACGTCTAACGGCCACTACTGATCAGGAGTTACTCGATGAACGTTCGTCTGCTGGGTTTGGCCATGGCATTTGGTTTGGCACTTCCTGTGGCTGCTCAGGCGCAGATGCTTCAGCCAGGTTTGTGGGAATTGACTTCGAGCAACATGAAAGTCGATGACCAGAACCTGCCGGATCTGCAACTGATCCTGGGTCAAATACAAAGCCAGATGACTCCTGAACAGCGCGCGCAGCTGGAAAAACAGGGCATCACCATGGGTGGCAAAGGGATTCGGGCGTGCTTGACGCCAGAGCAGGTCAAGAGCGACAACATTCCGCTGACCGACCCACAATCGGGCTGCAAACAGGAAATCACCGAGCGCACCGGTAATCAGTGGAAGTTCCGTTTCAGCTGCCCGAAAGCACAGGGCGCGGGTGTAGCCACCTTCCTCAGTGATCGTGAGTTCACCACCAAGGTCAACGGTACGTTCAACGCCACCGGCATCCAGCAGAAGGGTAGCCTCGATACCCGCGCGGTCTGGTTGGGACAGGACTGCGGCACCGTAAAACCAAGAGCCTAAACCTCATCGGGGCGAGCCTTGCTTTTTTGTAGGAGCGAGGCTTGCCCGCGAAGACGTCCGTTCAGCCACCTCCAATCCCCGGCTGACCTAACCACTCGCACACCGCCTCAACCTTCATCCTGCCAAAATCCTCTCCATTGCGATTGCGCACGCTGACATACCCGCCAGCTCTTTCCTGTTCACCAACCACCACCAGGTACGGCACCGTCTGACTGTGATGTCGAATCTTGTGGCGAACTTTTTCGTTACGCAGGTCCGCCAGGGCACGCACACCACTGCGGCGCAAGTGTTCGGTAACTGCGTGTGCGTAACTTGCCTGCCGGTCATCCATGCTGACCACCACCACATGGGCTGGCAGGCGCCAATGCTGCAGCTCGTGGTGGTTGGACCAGCAGGTACCATAGATCCTTTGCTGCAAGGTTCCGTTGATGTGATCGAGGGCGAAAGCTTGTAAGACCCTGGTGGTGGGCACATGAGGGCCGCTCGTCACATAGTCGGTATCCCCCAGGCGATACAGCGACAGATCGGCGCAAGAGGGCGAGTGGTTGCGATTGCGACGGATCGAGTGGTTGGCCGCCGCCAATGATTGCATACGCGCTTCGATCAGCGGCAGGTCAGCGGTCCTCATTGGACGTTCGACAGCGAACTCACAATAGAACCCGTCACCCAACGCCGAGCCGGTTCGCAATTGAGCATGGGAATGCAATTGCTTGACTGCCATCGCCAGCATCAGCGAACAGGAGCGCCGGAGGATCTCCAGGCCGTCGGGTTCCTGGGGCGTAACGATGCTGACCCTGGCATTGGCCCGGATCACGAACTCACAGTCGACCAACAGGCCGTCCACCCGACCCGCTACTGCAGCGTTGGCCAGCCCGGGGCCAATACTCGCGGCAATCTCATGTACGGACAGCGGTTGATCGTATTCACGCAATGAACCATCGGGCAGAGTGATCTGGATCATAGTTTTTGTTCTCGAATGCTTCGATCACATGCGTCAGCGGCTTAACCTTAGATCCAAAACCCGGCCGCTGTCATGTAGACGTTTGTCGTGCCCACTCAAAACTCTTTCTAGAAAGCCCTGTAGGCGCGCAGCAGATTGATTGTTGATGCGCGCCATAACTTCGGTACAGAGCCTGGCGCAATGCCTGTAAATGGATTATGCGGCCTCCCAGTTCCACCGACTCTCGGCAACGGCATCGTGGGCATGCAGGCTTTCAGCATGGATGACGCGTATCTGGAACCCACTGACGCCGGGTGAGCGTTTCAGGGCCAGGTTCAAGCGTCGAGCAGCGTCTTCGCAAAACATCAGGTTCTGACCATTAGCCAAGGCGAACGCCTGTTCATCAGCCCGTTTGACAGCGGTTTGTACGGCGGTGCCGAGGGCTGCCTCGGCGTCGTTGATGATTGCGACCAGCGGCAATTCATCCAGGCTCTCGTGCAATCGCAGACTCAGTTGCGCCGTACTGCGTTGACTATGGGGCGTCGCAACAATGCCTTCAGGGGAACCGAGCCAAGCGAGTACTTCGTCGTGATGCAAAGTCCGGTTGGCAAAATTATCGACGAATTGCTGTTGGATCAGTTGTCGGGACAGCGCGGCTGAACAAGGACAGGTTGAGGAATAAGGCAGTGCCATTTTTAGTTCCACGTGGAACATCTGGTTTTTCAAACGTGCTTCGATGCTGACGGGATAGCTTTTCCAGCCAGACAGAGGACTGACCAATGCCGGTCTTTTCAGCAGCAAATCGGTGTGAATAGTCAGGTAGGCGTTGTTTGATAGCCCTTCGTGACTGATCAGGAAACTATGCAAAACCCGTCGTAGCAGACCGGGCGATAGCGTTTCTTGCTCAAGCGTTTCCAACCCCAGATACAGCCGCGACATATGAATCCCACGCGCCTCGCCGTTATCGAGGCTCACACCCGCGTCGGCCGTCGCAGGCAATTTTTTGCCGTCGAGTAAAACAGGAAGAGCAATGCCACACATGCCCACCCATTCCAATGGGTGGGCTTGGCGTAAAGCCTGCGCGGCGATATCCGGCAGAGTCAGCGCATTCATGAGCAGGTCCATAGTGGAGTTTGTTGTGTAATGTTATATGATAACATTAAGACAAGCCCGATAATTTCACCGGGTACCCTGTGAGGAGCTTCTGATGCCAAATCGCCTTCCCGTGACAGTCCTCTCGGGCTTTCTTGGAGCCGGAAAAAGTACACTTCTTAATTACATACTACGTAATAGAAATGGTCTGCGCGTTGCTGTCATCGTCAATGACATGAGTGAAATCAATATCGACGGCAGTGAAGTCCAGCGCGATGTCAGTCTCAATCGTGCGCAAGAGAAACTTGTGGAGATGAGCAACGGCTGCATCTGCTGCACGTTGCGGGAAGACTTGCTGAAGGAGGTTAGCTCGCTCGCCGGGGAGGGTCGTTTTGATTACTTGTTGATCGAATCAACTGGCATTTCAGAGCCGCTGCCAGTAGCGGAGACCTTTACCTTCCGCGATGAAAACGGCCAGAGCCTCACCGACATCGCCCGGCTCGACACGATGGTTACCGTGGTCGATGGCATGAATTTCCTGCTCGATTTCCAGGCTGCCGAAAGCCTGGCGTCACGTGGCGAAACGCTGGGCGAGGGAGATGAACGCGCGATCACCGATCTGTTGATCGAGCAGATCGAATTCGCCGACGTCATCCTGATCAGCAAGATTGACTTGATCAGTAGCCGAGAACGCGAGGAGCTGACGGCGATTCTTGAACGCCTCAATGCGCAGGCGCTAATCATCCCGATGGTCATGGGCGAAGTGCCGTTGGAGAAGATCCTCGATACCGGTCGTTTCAACTTCGAGAAAGCGGCGCAGGCACCGGGCTGGTTGCAGGAAATGCGTGGTGAACACGTGCCGGAAACCGATGAATATGGCATCGCGTCCTACGCCTATCGCGCGCGTCGCCCCTTTCATCCGCAACGCTTCTTCAATTTCATCGATGGCCCGTGGCTCAATGGCAAGCTGTTTCGCTCCAAGGGCTTCTTCTGGTTGGCGAGCAAACACACGGACGCTGACAGTTGGTCCCAGGCCGGCGGAATGATGCGTTATGGTTTTGCCGGGCGCTGGTGGCGTTTCGTGCCGAAGGATCAGTGGCCGCAGGATCAGGAAAGCACCGCCGCCATCCTGCAGAACTGGGACGCTGATAGTGGCGATTGCCGGCAGGAACTGGTGTTCATCGGCCAGAACGTCGATTTCGCGCAACTTGCCGCCGAGCTGGACGATTGTCTGTTGAGCGATGAAGAGATGGCGCCAGGCGCAGAGAGCTGGTGCTCGTTGCCTGATCCGTTTGGCCCTTGGTATGAAGAGGCCGCTTGATCCTCAAGGCTCGAGCCAGGTTCCCTGGCTCTGGGCTTCGCAAAACGGCTTCAAATACGCCGCATCCGTGGCAACGCCGTAATAGTGAATATCCTGCCGGTAAGGCATATTGGCGACTTGGGCGTTGCTGCACAGGCCGAACGCCCCACCAGGGCATTGGTCGACGTACTGCACTTCGACTTTCTGCCCTGCAAGGGTTGGCTGGCAGAATCCATCGGCGAACAGTTTTTGCGGAATGTTGCGGTTTTGCTGGCAGACTTTCACGTCAAGCCGTTCCGCCTGGCTGTGGACCACGCAAGCCTGGGCCAGCGCCTCGCCACTATTGAGCGCCAGCAGCAACGACACGCCTATCCACCGCATTCTTACCTCCCAAGACACCTTCGATCATGTTGCAGAACATACCCACCCATGTCATCGCCGGGCCACTGGGGGCCGGTAAGACCAGCCTGATCAGCCACCTGCTGGCGCAACGTCCCGCTGGCGAGCGCTGGGCGGTGCTGATCAACGAATTCGGACAGATCGGTATCGATGCCGCGTTGTTGACCCGTGATGCCGATGGTATCGCACTGGGTGAAGTGGCCGGGGGCTGTTTGTGTTGCGTCAACGGTGCGCCGTTTCAGGTCGGTCTCGGCCGTTTATTACGCAAGGCGCGACCGGATCGACTGTTCATCGAGCCGTCCGGGTTGGGGCATCCGGCGCAGTTGCTCCGGCAGTTGCGTGAAGCGCCGTGGCAAGGTGTCCTGAGTGTCCAGCCCTGCGTTCTGGTACTGGACGCCAAGGCGCTGGCTGCTGGCAAGCCGCTCCCGCCGGCGCAACAGGAGGCGTTGGAGAGTGCCGGCCTGTTGCTGCTGAACAAGGCGGAACACCTTGATGAAATCGCTCGGCAACGCCTTGTCGCGCAGTTGCCGGAACGCCCATTGTATTGGGCGCACCATGCAGCCTTGCCATTGAGCCAATTGCCTGGCCTGGCCGCGCAGGCTGTGGCGGGTGTGGATAACTTCGTGGCGCCCAAGGGGTTGGCACAGTTGCCGGCGATCTGGACCGATCCGGCGCTACCGATTTGCTTGAGCCAGGCGCAGGAGGACAGCTGGAGCATTGGTTGGCGCTGGCATCCGAGCCAGACCTTTGACACTAACAGGATCGCTCGGTGGCTCGCAGGCCTTGATTGGCGGCGGGCCAAGCTGGTTATCCACAGCGTCGAGGGGTGGATGTCGGCGAATGCGCTGGATAATGCGGCGCTGGAATGGCGGTCCAGCGAATGGCGCCAGGACTCGCGGATTGAGCTTATTTTCAGTCAGATGCAGGATGTTCAGGTGCTGCAACGAGGACTGGACGGCTGTCGGTTGGGGTGAGGATCAAAAGATTGTCCGAACGCAGGCCGAACCTGCGGCAGCTTCTACAGGGATCGCCAGTTGCGTTAGTTCAAGGCCGCCACTTGGTATGTTCCTGCCGCCACTGGCTCAATTCGATCACCTCGGCACGCGGCTTGACCACGTCGACCACCGTGGCGGTGTCGTCGAATGGCACAGGATAAGGCGCCAGTTCGATCTGTGCGCTGTGTGGGCCGAATTGGGTGATGGTGCCGTTGTGGCGGGTTTCGCCGGTTACAGTGAATTCGAAGTTATACACACGGGCCAATCGTCGCCGACCATTGGCATCCTTGATGAACGCGATTTTTTTCAATGCTACGTTGCCATCCAGCAACTCGATCCCGAGCTTGGCGCAATGCTGCTTGACCCGCTCGAGTGCGTGTTCGCGCAAGCCGTGGTTGTGCCATAGCCAGGCAGCCGCGGTAGCGAAAAGCATCAGCACTAGAATATTTCCAAGGGTCAGCATCTACAGGGCGCTCCAACAAGATAGTGTCAGCTTAACTGTGTCGTTGGTCTGTCGTACAGGCTGCGTTTAGTCGCATACTGCGCGGCACGAATTTCAATCGTTTTACGGATAACTCACCGCATGAAACGTACACCCCATCTGCTTGCTATCCAGTCCCACGTGGTGTTCGGTCACGCAGGCAACAGTGCCGCGGTTTTCCCGATGCAGCGGGTCGGGGTGAATGTCTGGCCGCTTAACACCGTGCAGTTTTCCAATCACACCCAATACGGCCAGTGGTCGGGTGACGTATTGGCACCGCACCAGATTCCCGATCTGGTCGACGGTATCGCGGCCATTGGCGAGCTGGGCAATTGCGATGCGGTGCTGTCCGGTTACCTCGGCAGTGCAGCCCAGGGCAGGGCGATCCTGACGGGTGTGGCGAAGATCAAATCGATCAATCCCAAGGCGTTGTACCTGTGTGACCCGGTGATGGGCCATCCGGAGAAGGGCTGCAGCGTACCGGCGGAAGTCAGCGATTTCCTGCTGGAGGAGGCCGCCAGCGTGGCCGATTTCATGTGCCCCAATCAACTGGAGCTCGACAGCTTCTCGGGGCGCAAGCCGCAGTCGCTGTTCGATTGCCTGGCGATGGCGCGGGCGCTGCTGGCACGCGGGCCGAAGGCGGTGTTGGTCAAGCACCTGGATTATCCCGGCAAAAAAACCGATGTCTTTGAGATGTTGTTGGTGACGGCCGAAGGCAGCTGGCACCTGCAGCGTCCGCTGCTGGCTTTTCCGCGTCAGCCGGTGGGTGTTGGCGACCTGACGTCCGGGTTGTTCCTGGCCCGCGTCCTGCTGGGCGACAGCCTGGTGGCGGCTTTCGAATTCGCCGCGTCGGCGGTGCATGAAGTGTTGCTGGAGACGCAAGCCTGCGCCAGTTACGAAATGGAACTGGTTCGGGCTCAGGACCGGATCACCCATCCGCGCGTGCGGTTCGAGGCCACGCCGATCAGTTTGTAATCCGGTTACGGCGAAAAAAATCGCAGCCTGCGGTAGCTTCTACAGAGGCTGCGATCCTTTGCTTTAAGCGTCGCCCTTGATTTCCTGATAACGCTTTTCCAGTTCCTGGCGAATCTGACGGCGTTGTTGGGCCTGCATATAACGGCGCTTGTCTTCGCTGTTTACAGGTTGCAGCGGCGGCACCGGGGCGGGCTTGCGCTGGTCATCCACGGCGACCATGGTGAAGAAGCAACTGTTGGTATGGCGTACCGAGCGCTCACGGATATTCTCGGTCACCACCTTGATGCCCACCTCCATGGAGGTGTTGCCGGTGTAATTGACCGACGCCAGGAAGGTCACCAGTTCACCGACATGGATCGGCTCGCGGAAAATCACCTGGTCTACCGACAAGGTCACCACATAGCGGCCGGCATAGCGGCTGGCGCAGGCGTAGGCCACTTCGTCGAGGTATTTGAGCAGGGTGCCACCATGAACATTGCCAGAGAAATTGGCCATGTCGGGGGTCATCAATACTGTCATCGACAGCTGGGCGTTTCCGGGTTCCATAGCGTTCTCACGGGTCAAGGCAAGGTTTGAGGGACGCACCTCTGCGGGCGCTTCAGCGGTTTTTTCAAACCAACAGATATCGGGACGCCGCGCGGGCGGCCGCCGTCACGCCTGATCGATCTGTTTCCATATATTGCACCGCCTTTTCGCCGGAAGTCGCGGTGTTACCCTGCAAAAGCCCGGACCAAGGGAAAAGTCCTACACGCAAAGCAGAATTTTACGCTGCTCGAATCGGACACTTAGCCGCGTCCGATGATTAAGCCAATGCACCCAAGGAGCCCACGCCATGCATGCCATCAGTTTTATTCAGGATCTGGCAGTGATCATGTTGGTTGCGGGCGTGGTGACCGTACTGTTCCATCGGTTCAAGCAACCGGTGGTGCTGGGCTACATTGTGGCCGGCTTCATTATTGGCCCGCACACTCCACCGTTCGGCCTGATCCACGATGAAGAAACCATCAAGACCCTGGCGGAGCTGGGGGTGATTTTCCTGATGTTCTGCCTGGGCCTGGAGTTCAGCCTGCGCAAGCTGTTCAAGGTCGGTGCCACGGCGTTTATCGCGGCGTTCCTGGAAATCGTTCTGATGATCTGGATCGGCTACGAAATCGGCCGCTGGTTCGATTGGAACACAATGGACTCGCTATTTCTCGGGGCGATCCTGGCCATTTCCTCGACCACCATCATCGTCAAGGCACTCAATGACCTGAAGATGAAAAATCAGCGCTTTGCGCAGTTGATTTTCGGCGTACTGATCGTCGAAGACATCCTCGGTATCGGCATCATCGCCTTGCTGTCCAGTATCGCGGTCAGCGGCACGGTCAGTTCGGGCGAAGTGTTCTCCACTGTCGGCAAGCTTTCGCTGTTCATGATCGTCGCGCTGGTCATTGGCATTTTGCTGGTGCCGCGCTTGCTGGCGTACGTGGCCAAGTTCGAGAGCAACGAAATGCTGCTGATCACCGTGCTGGGCCTGTGTTTTGGCTTCTGCCTGCTGGTGGTCAAGCTTGAGTACAGCATGGTGCTCGGTGCGTTCCTGATTGGCGCGATCATGGCTGAGTCTCGTCAGTTGCTGAAAATTGAGCGCTTGATCGAACCGGTTCGCGATTTGTTCAGCGCGATCTTCTTCGTGGCGATCGGGTTGATGCTCGACCCGATGATTTTGCTGCAATACGCCTGGCCAATTGCGGTGATCACCGTGGCGGTGGTGCTCGGCAAGATGCTGTCCTGCGGCCTTGGCGCCTTCATCGCCGGCAATGACGGACGAACTTCGCTTCGCGTCGGGATGGGGCTGTCGCAGATTGGCGAATTCTCTTTCATCATTGCATCGCTGGGCATGACCCTGCAGGTCACCAGTAACTTCCTTTACCCGGTGGCCGTGGCGGTCTCGGTGCTCACCACGCTAATGACGCCCTATCTGATCCGCGCGGCCGACCCGCTGTCGATCAAGCTGGCCGCGGTGATGCCGCAACGGCTGGCTCGGGTGTTGGGGATGTATGGCGAATGGCTGCGCAGTATTCAACCGCAGGGCGAGGGTGCGTTGCTGGCTTCGATGATTCGGCGGATTTTGCTGCAGGTGGGGGTCAATCTGGCATTGGTGATTGCGATCTTCTTCGCCGGTGCTTACTTTGCCGAAGGCATGTCTACCTATCTGCAAGACTGGATCAGCGACTCGAGCTGGCAGAAAGCGCTGATCTGGGGTGGGGCGCTGCTACTGTCGCTGCCTTTCCTGATTGCCGCGTATCGCAAGCTCAAGGCGTTGTCGATGTTGCTGGCGGAAATGGGTGTCAAACCGGAGATGGCGGGTCGTCACACGCAGCGAGTGCGCCGGGTGATCTCCGAAGTGATCCCGATCCTCTCGCTGCTGGTGATTTTCCTGCTGCTGGCAGCCTTGTCGGCCAGTATTCTGCCGACCAACAAGTTACTGGTCCTGATCGCCGTGGTCGCGGCCGCCGTAGCGGCGTTGCTCTGGCGCTGGTTCATCCGAGTGCACACACGGATGCAGGTAGCCTTGCTCGATACCCTGGAAAACCACAAGGATTCGCCGGGGCATTGATCATGTGAGGGGCGTCGAACGGCTCAGCTTTCCAGCCAGACGTCCCGCGCCCAGTGCCATACCGATTCCCAGGTTTCTTCGGCGATCAGCTCTTCTTCGGCCTGCCAAAGCACTACGGTGCCGTCTTCTTCGACGCAGTAGTAGTCGTCGCCGTCCTGGCAGATCGGGATCAGGCTGCGATCGACGCCTGCATCCCAGGCGTTGGCGGCAACGTCCGGCAGGTAAGTGTGGGATTGCGGGTCCGTGACGGTCACGGGCTCCAGGCTGCCATAGACCACGTCGCTGACGGTCAGCAGGAACTCCCTGAAGACGAACGGAATGTCGATGAACAGTTGTTCTTCGATTTCGACCAGCAGATCTTCGTCGGGCAACTCCAAGGGGACCGGTACCGGTTCGTTGGCTTCACGCAGTTGTTCGATGATTTCTTCCACGTCCGGGATCCTCTTGCTTGTATGGCGCGGTTTATATGGGGCGGTTTATACAGTAGCTCGCTATAGATGCAACCGCGAAATAGAAAACCCCAGCCGAGGCTGGGGTTTTTATTACAACAAGTGAAGCGCGGAGGGGAATCAGCCGTTCTGGCGGATACCAGCCACCAGCCAAGGCTGGTTTTCGCCCTGTGCACGTTCCATGTTCCAGCTTTCGCTGAACACTTCGCCCTGGTCGAAACGCGAGGTCTTCGACACGCCGCTGAAGGTCAGGGTGGCGATGGTCTTGTCGGCACGATCTTCTACGCCGTCCAATTGCACATTCAGGTTATCAATGTAGGTGGACTGGAAGCCGTCACCCAGGTCAGCACGTTCGCGCTTGAGGAACTCCAGCATTTGCGGGGTCACGAACTCGGCGATCTTGTCCATTTCGTTCGCGTCCCAGTGTTGCTGCAGGGACTGGAAGTGATTGCGCGCAGCTTCGATGAAGTTGTGTTCGTTGAACCAGGCCGGAGCGTTGATTACCGGACGAGCGGCAACCGGTGCTGCCGCGCCACCGAAGATCGAACCGCCAGCAGACTTCTGTTCGAACGCCTCACGCTGCATCGGCGCGTAGCCTGCCGGAGCCATTTGCGGCTGCTGCTTGCGACGACGAGCGGCGATGAAGCGGAAGACCAGGAACGCGATGACCGCCATGATCAGGATGTCGAGGATCTGCATGCCCTGGAAACCGTCGCCCATGAACATGGATGCCAGCAGGCCACCAGCGGCGATGCCGGCCAGAGGGCCGAGCCAGCGCGAAGCGCCACCGGCCTTGGCTGCGGCGCCAGCGGCACCGGCTGCACCAGCGGTCGCTGCAGCGCCGCCCATGCCTGGAGAAGAAGGAGCCATCTGGCTGGTCTGGTGTGTCGGCGCAGCGCCTGCGCTTTTGCCACCACCAAAGCGCTTGGCGGCATTGGCGTCGAGGCTCATCGTCAAGCCGATGCACAACGCCATGGCGATGCTAAGAAAACGTTTCATAAAGGGAATTCCCATTTGTGGAAGGCACGCGCGCCATGTTGCACAGCTGAAGTGTTACTGGCTAGCGGCAGAGTGTTTCGAGCTTTTGCCTGACAGGTTGCATTCAGCTTCAGTCAGTGCAATAGGGCTTGTTAACTTTGGTCTGTAGGAAAAGTGGATAAGTTCTGTAAGAAGGATGTCTATCGTCGCAGCGCGAGCATGATGACGCCCGCCGTGATCAGGCCGACCCCACTCCATTGGCGCAGATCAAGCTTCTCGCCCAGCAGGACCACACCGAGCACGGCTACCAGCACCACGCTGAGTTTGTCCACAGGGGCAACCAGTGAGGCCGGGCCGACCTTGAGTGCGCGGAAGTAGCAAATCCACGAGGCACCGGTGGCAAGGCCCGACAACAACAGGAACAGGTAGCTTCTGGAGGAGATCGATCCTAAAGACTGATATTGGCCCGTGGCGCACAAAATCAAGGCCAGGCTGACCAGCACCACCACCGTGCGTATCAGGGTGGCGAAGTCTGAATTGACGTTTTCGACACCGATCTTCGCGAAAATGGCGGTCATTGCCGCGAATGCTGCCGATAACAGGGCCCAGAATGTCCAGGAAGAAAAGAAGCCTGAGCCCATGAGTCGTTTTCTTTCAGTTCAGACGATGCATAACCCTGTGGGAGCGGCGGTCTTTAGATCGCTTCCAGCTTGGCATACCCCAGCATCAGCCACTTGCTGCCTTCGCTGAAGTTAACCTGTACCCGAGCCGCCGCTCCGGCGCCTTCGAAGTTGAGGATCACGCCGTCACCGAAGATCGAGTGGCGTACAGTCTGGCCCAGGCTGAAGCCGGTCTGCGGAATCTCGCTGCCGCTGAACAGATTGCTGCCACTCATCGACTGATTGCCGCCGTACGGCCGGCTGACGCTGTTGGAAAGCCGTACTTCCTGAATCAGGCCCTTGGGCACTTCGCGTACGAACCGCGAAACCTTGTTGTAGGTCTCGCTGCCGTAGAGGCGTCGGGTTTCGGCATAGGTCATCACCAGGTTCTGCATGGCCCGAGTGATGCCGACATAGGCCAGGCGACGTTCTTCCTCAAGACGGCCGGGCTCTTCCAGGCTCATCTTGTGCGGGAACAGGCCTTCTTCCATGCCCACCAGGAACACATAGGGAAATTCCAGGCCCTTGGCGCTGTGCAGGGTCATCAATTGAATGCTGTCTTCGTGTTCGTCGGCCTGGGTATCGCCGGCTTCCAGCGAGGCGTGACCGAGGAAGGCTGCCAGTGGCGTCAGGTCCTCGTCCTCTTCGCTGTTTTCGAAGTTGCGCGCCGCGCTGACCAGTTCCTCAAGGTTTTCTACCCTGGCCTGGCCCTTCTCGCCTTTTTCCGCTTCGTGATAGGCGATCAGCCCCGACTGTTCGATGACGGTCTGGGTCATCAGGTGCAACGGCATTTCCATGCACTTGGCGGCAAGGTTCTCGATCAACTCGACAAACGCGCCCAGCGCGCCGGCTGCGCGGCCGGTAACGCCTTTATTGGCCACCAGCTGGCGCATCGCTTCCCACATCGACACATCACTGTGGCGGGCGTGGTCGCGGATCGCTTCGACGGTTTTCTCGCCGATGCCCCGGGCTGGCACGTTGATCACCCGTTCCAGCGCGGCATCGTTGCCACGGCCTTCGAGCAATCGCAGGTAGGCCATGGCGTTCTTGATTTCAGCACGTTCGAAGAAGCGCTGGCCGCCGTAGATGCGGTAGGGAATGCGCTCGCGCAGCAAGGCTTCTTCCAACACGCGCGATTGGGCGTTGGAACGATACAGAATCGCGATATCGCTGCGAGCCAAGCCGGTTTTCAGCGCACTTTCGATGGTTTCGACAACGTAGCGAGCTTCGTCGTGTTCGTTGAACGCGGCGTACAGGTTGATCGCTTCGCCGTCGCCGCCGTCGGTCCACAACTCTTTGCCCAAGCGTCCGGTATTGTTGGCGATCAAGGCATTGGCGGCCTTGAGGATGCCTGCGGTGGAGCGGTAATTCTGCTCCAGGCGAATGGTTTCGGCGTCCGGGAAGTCTTCGGAGTACTGGTAGATGTTCTCGATTTTCGCGCCACGCCAGCCATAGATCGACTGGTCGTCGTCGCCGACCACCATCAGACTGTCGCCACCTTTGGCCAGCAGGCGCAACCAGGCGTACTGCACGGCGTTGGTGTCCTGGAACTCGTCCACCAGAATGTGCCGGAAGCGCTTCTGATAGTGCGCCAGCAAGCCAGGGTGATCGCGCCACAGGTCGAGGGCGCGCAGCAGCAATTCGGAGAAGTCGATGACACCGGCGCGCAGGCACGCGGCCTCGTAGGCCTCATAAATGCTGCGCATGGTCGCCAGGAACAGGTCGCCGCTGGCTTGAATGTGTTGCGGGCGCAGACCTTCGTCTTTCTGCCCGTTGATGAACCATTGGGCCTGACGGGCGGGCCAGCGCTGTTCGTCCAGGCCGAGCTCGCGGATCACCCGCTTGACCAGGCGTTGCTGGTCGTCGCTGTCGAGAATCTGGAAGGTCTGGCTCAGGCCGGCTTCCTGCCAGTGCGCCCGCAGCAAGCGGTGCGCCAGGCCGTGGAAGGTGCCGACCCACATGCCGGCCGGGTTGATACCCATCAGCTGCTCGATGCGATGGCGCATCTCGGCAGCAGCCTTGTTGGTGAAGGTCACCGACAGGATGGAGTGGGGCGAGGCGTTTTCGACCTGGATCAACCAGGCGATACGGTGCACCAGCACTCGGGTTTTACCGGAACCAGCACCGGCCAGGACCAACTGACGACCCACGGAGGCAGCTACGGCCTGGCGTTGGGCATCGTTGAGAGAGTTCAGCAGAAGGGAGAGATCATCGCGCATCGGGCCATTCTAGGGGGCCGCGTCACCCCGGGCAAACCCCGCTTCGTTTTAGCCGATGAAAGTTACGCAAGGGACGACCGGTCAGTCATCGGCTGCAATCGTTTGCCGTGCCTGTTTGGCGGCATTTTGCCACCGCTGGCGGCTGATACTTTGGTCTGTTTTTTGATCGGGAGCAGTTTGGTCCGGGCATTGGCTTGTGTATGCTCCGTCGACGTTTCGGGCACATGCTCATCATTATAAGAACAAGAACACTGCCTATGACCCTCAGCTTCGACCTGTCGGGCCCTACTGTGGAGCCCAGGGTTATTCGTAAACAATACGCCATGGAAATGGCGGTCGAACGCACGCGTCTGTTGTATCAGGGGTCCTTGCTGCCCACGCTGTTCATGTTGATCAATGGCCTGGTCTGCGCCGGATTGCTCTGGAGTCCGCAGCGCTACTTCCTGGTCAGTGTCTGGCTGGTGTGGTTGCTGTCGCTGGTGGCATTGCGGGTGATCCAGGTGGCGGCCTTCGATTCGGCGATTCCCAACCGCCAGGCTCATCCGATCTGGCGGCGCATGTTTTTACTGGGCTCGGGTCTCACGGGCCTGACCCTGGCTGGCGCCGGTATTGCTCTGGTTCCTGCCGATAACTTCATTCAACAAGCCTGGGTCTTTGGCCTGATCGGCGCCGCGGCGCTGTCGGCCAGCGTGGCCTATGCGGTGAGTTTGCCGGCGTTCCTGTCCTTCACCTTACCCTGCCTGTTGCCGGCCATTGCCTATATGTTCTGGGGTGGGGATGAGCACGGTTGGGGCTGGTTCGGCTTGATTTTGCTGGGTGCGCTGAGTGTGGTTGCCTGGCAAGTGAACCGGCTGATCGATCGGGGCCTGTTGCGACGCTTCCAGAATCAGGCGCTGATCGAGAATCTGCAGCAGGCGCAGAACTGCAGCGATCAGCTCAATCAAAAGCTGGCCAGGGAAATCGATCAGCGTCGGCGTGCCGAAGACGAATTACGCGAAATCCAGGTCGACCTGGAAAACCGTGTCGCCCAGCGCAGTCTGGAGCTGGACGCGGCCAACCAGGCGCTGAGCAAGAGTGAGGCGCGCCTGGCACTGGCACTGAAGGCCAGCGAACTGGGGTTGTGGGACTGGAACCTGCAAACCGATGAAGTCCATCACACGCAGATCCAGGAATTGTTCGGCCTGGAGCCGGACCAGGTGACGGCATTATTGCGCCACCTCAAACCGCGCTTGCATCCCGACGACCTTCCTGCACTGAAAAAGGCGTTGGTCGAGCATTTGAAGGGGCGCACCGAGGATTACCAGATCGAGTACCGCGTGCGGCATGGCGATGGCCATTGGGTGTGGATCGAGGACCGCGGACGGGCGGTGGAACGTGCCGCCAACGGCCGGGTGATTCGCATGGTGGGCACGCGGCGCGATATCAGTGTCAGCAAGGTCCAGGAAGAGCAACTGCAACTGGCGGCGACCGTGTTCGAGGCCGCCAGCGAAGGCATTGTGATTTTCGATCCGAATTATGCCGTGATCGCGGTCAACCAAGCCTTCAGCCGGGTCACTGGCTATGAAATCGAGGAGGTTCTTGGACGCAACGTGGTCGAGTTGCCCTGCAGTCGCGATGCGCGCCGGCATTACGGTGCGATCCATCTAACCCTGGAGCAGCACGGCAATTGGCAGGGTGAGCTGGTGGAAACCCGCAAGAGTGGCGAGATGTATCCGCAATGGCTGCAATTGACCGCCGTACGCGATACTCGGGGAAATGTCAGTCATATCGTGGGCTTCTTCGCGGATCTCTCGGCAAGGCGAGAATCCGAGGAGCGCATGCGCTACCTGACCCATCACGACGAACTCACGGGGCTGGCCAATCGCTCGATGTTCCGCGAACGACTCAGCGAAGCACATCAGCGGGTACGCCAGGGCGGTTATCGCAGCCTGGCTTTGTTGCACATCAATCTGGATCGCTTCAAGCAGCTCAACGACAGCCTGGGTCATGAGGTGGCCGATCAGCTATTGCAGAAAATGGCCCGGCGCCTGGTCAACGCATTGCCCGAGGCAGACACCATCGCACGCTTGTCCGGCGATGAATTCGCTGTCCTGTTCAATGCCTACGGCAACCTCTCCAGTCTGGCGCGAGTGGCGACTCGCTTGTCGGCCAAATTGCGTGTGCCGGTGACCGTCGACGGTCATGAGCTGGTGGTCAGCGCATCCATGGGTATCAGCCTGTTGCCGGACAACGCCCGGGAAATATCCGCATTGGTCAGTCAGTCGAACATGGCTATGCAGCACGCCAAGCATTTGGGGGGTAACAATTTCCAGTTCTACACCGATAGCTTGCAAGCCAGCACCCTTGAGCGCCTGCAGCTGGAAAATCATCTGCGCAAAGCGGTCGAAGATAAGCAACTGAAGGTGTTTTACCAACCGAAGCTGTGCCTCGCCACGGGCAAGCTCAATGCTGCCGAGGCCTTGGTGCGTTGGGACCACCCGACCATGGGGCGTGTGCCGCCGGGGGATTTCATTGGCTTGGCGGAGGAGACCGGTTTGATCGGCCCAATCGGCGAGTTCGTCTTGCGCCAGGCCTGCTGGCAAGCCTGCGAATGGCAGCGCCTGGGGCTTGAGGGAATTCGGGTGTCGGTCAATCTGTCGGTGCACCAATTGCGTCAGGGCAAACTGGTTAGCCTGGTGCGTCAGGTCCTGGAAGAAACCGGACTGGCGCCGCATTACCTGGAGCTGGAACTGACCGAGAGCCAGTTACTCGATAGCGTCGAGCACATTATCGCGACGTTCCAGCAACTGCGTGATTTGGGCGTTACGCTGGCGATCGACGATTTCGGCACCGGGTATTCGTCCCTGAGCTACCTCAAGCGCATCCCGGTGGATTACGTGAAGATCGATCAGGCGTTTATCCGGGGCCTGGGAGAGGGTACGGCAGACGCGGCGATCACTCGGGCAATCATTGCGATGGCGCACGGCTTGAAATTGAAAGTGGTGGCTGAAGGCGTGGAACGGCTGGAGCAGCTTGAATTTTTGAAAGCCGAACATTGTGATGAAGTGCAAGGCTATCTGATCAGCCGGCCGGTTGAGGCCGAGGCCCTGGCACGGTTGCTTCAAGTACAAGGTGTAAGTTGATCGACGAGGTTTTCCGCCAGACACCTGATGTGTCTGGCGGAAAGTTTTAAAGCGTGGGAAACAGGCTGATGGGTAAGCTTCGATGTATCAGGCCAGCTCCCCACACAAGTCCAGTTCAATTAGCCGCCGGACCTCCGCAGGTTCAAGTCCTGCCCCCAGCAAGCCATGCAGCTTGCCGAACGCCGCTTCACGGGTCATGCCGCCACCTGAAAGCACACCGGCCACCCGCAAACGACTGCCCGCCTCATACACGTCCAGTTCTACGCCACCTTCGTGGCACTGCGTGACTGCCACCACCACGACGCCCGCGTCCCGCGCCCGTTCCAGGCTGGCGAGGAACCCGGGATTGTCGCTCGGCCCGGTACCGCTGCCGTAGCATTCCAGCACCAGGCCCTGAATACCGCTGTCGATCAGGCCATCGAGTATTTCGGCGCCGATGCCGGGAAACAGCGGTAACACTGCAACGTTCGCCTGTTGCCGGGCTTGGTTGTAATGCAGTTGCGCCGGAATCGAAGACGCTTTCGCACCACCACCCTGACGTTCCAGTCGCTTGAACGGATGACGGCCGAAACTGCGCACTTTCGCGCAATGGGTTGGGTCCAGCAATTCACCGTGGAAGTACAAGTGCACACCCGGAGCCAGGCCCTGGCCCAATGCAACCAGGGCGCCGCCGAGGTTTTCCCAGGCATCGCTGTCGGTCACGCCGGCCGGCAACATCGAGCCGGTAAAGCAAACGCGTGCGTGCAGGCCGAGCAATTGAAAGCTCATGGCGGCGGCGCTGTAGGCGAGGGTGTCGGTGCCGTGCAGGATCAGCACGCTGTCGCAACCTTGCACGTCCACGGCATCGACCACTGCTTCACGCAATTGCTGCCAATACGCCGGGGTCATGTTGGCGCTGTCGATCAGCGGCGACATTTCGCGAAAGCGCCATTGCGGTACCACGAGATCAGGCTGGCTGTGCAGGTACTCACGCATCCGCGCTTCGAAACCGGACGCCGGCGCCAGGCCGTGGGCACTGGCTTGCATGCCGATGGTGCCGCCCGTGTAGAGCACCATGACGTGCTGGGCGGCAGGGTAGGTCGAGGAATTCATGGAGCTGCTCCGAGAACGATGATGTCCTGTGGGAGCGGGCTTGCTCGCGAAGAGGGAGTGTCAGGCGACATTAGTGTTGTCTGATACACCGCTTTCGCGAGCAAGCCCGCTCTCACAAGGGATTTCGCACTTTAACCGATCAGCGTTGCGCTGCGGGCACGCCTTGCGGCACGGCTTCGGCCTTGGTGGTGACTGTAGGCGGATTGGCTGGCCAGGCCTGGCGATCCAGATCCAGGTCCGGGAACTTGCTCGAATCGAACACCGGCGTCTTGATCCCGGCTGCACGCTGGTCATCGTAGTCGCGCAGGATGCGCATGCCGACCTTGAACAGCAGGAACAGCGCGATCAGGTTGACGAACGCGAGCATCGTCATGGTGATGTCGGCAAAGGCGAACACGGTCCCGAGGTTTTCGATGGCGCCCCAGAAGATCAGCACCAGAACCAGCGCACGGTAGCCCATCAGTGCCTTGCGGTTTTCACCGATCAAAAAGCGCAGGTTGCTCTCACCCAGATAGTAGTTGTAGAGGATCGAGGTGAACACGAACAACGCCAGCGCCACGGAAATGAACATCCGGCCCCAGTCACCGACCACGGCAGCCAGGGAGTTCTGGGTCAGGGCAATACCGTCGCCTTCGAAGCCCGGGGTGTAGAAGCCCGAGAGCAGGATCAGCAGGGCCGTGCAGGTGCAGATCACGAAGGTGTCGAGGAACACACTGAACGCTTGAACCACGCCTTGGGCGACGGGGTGCTCGACCGAGGCCACCGCGGCCACGTTCGGCGCGCTGCCCAGGCCCGCTTCGTTGGCGAATACGCCACGTTTAACGCCCATGATAATCGCGCTGCCGATCAGGCCGCCAAATGCCTGGTCAAGGCCGAAGGCGCTTTTAACGATGGTCATCAGCATGCCCGGTACCTGATCGAACTGCAGCACGATCACGTAGATGGTCACGCCGATGTACACCAGGGTTTTCACTGGCACCAGCAGGTCGGCGACCTTGGCGATGCGCTTGATCCCGCCGATGAACACCAGGCCCAGCAGTACGGCAAGGCCAAGGCCGGTCCAGGTGGTATCGAGGCCGAAAGCGTTGTTCAGCGAGTGGGTCACGGCATGGGATTGCAAACCGTTGAAGGCGAAGCCGAAGGTAATCAGCAGCAGGAACGCCATGATCATTCCCAACCAGCGCTTCTGCAGGCCGTGCTGGATGTAATAGGACGGACCGCCACGGAAGGTGCCGTCGGCATCGGTGCGTTTGTAGAGTTGGCCGAGGGAGCATTCAAAGAAGCTGCTGGACATGCCGACCAGTGCGGTCACCCACATCCAGAACACGGCACCGGGGCCGCCCAGTGTCACGGCAATACCGACACCGGCGATGTTGCCTGCGCCGACACGACCGGCAAGGCTGAGCATCAGGGCCTGGAACGAGCTGAGTTGCCCAGCGCTGCTTTTGAGGCTGTCCCGGAACACCGCGAACATGTGGAAGAAGTGACGCAATTGAACGAAACGCGAGCGGATCGTGAAGTAGCTACCGAGCCCGACAATGAGCACGATCAGTACTTTCCCTGAGAGGAAGTCGTTAATGACTTCGAGCATGGTTATTCCTCGCTGTTTTTTGTGTAGGCAGATGCTGGCCAGGAAGAAACATCGTGTTACATCCGTTCGCGCACGGCATAACGGATCAGGCGAAGTTCGTCCCGGATTCATATCGCGGGTTTGTTGTTAGTTCGGGTTTCGCATGGGTTGTGGCCTCGCTACCGACGACCGCTCACGCGAAGAGGGGCGGCACTATACCGATGACAGTGCCGTCCGTCTGCACGGTTGTGGTGCAAGATCAAAAGATCGCAGCCTGCGGCAGCTCCTACAGGGACCGCATTCCCCCGTAGGAGCTGCCGAAGGCTGCGATCTTTTCGCTTGTAAAAAAAAGGGCTTGGAGAGAAATCTCCAAGCCCTCAAAAGGTGAGAGGTGTCTAGTCCCTCGACCTGGTGAGCGGTGCTACAGCGTTGGTTAAGCCTTCAGAGGCACCAGACGCGGGGCAATCATGTTTTCCGGGCGCAGGATGTCGGCGAGCATGGCGTCGTCGAGCAGACCTTCTTCGCGCACCAGTTCCAATACGCCGCGGCCGCTTTCGAGGGCGATGCGGGCGATACGGGTGGCGTTTTCATAGCCGATGTACGGGTTCAGCGCGGTCACCAGGCCGATCGAGTGCTCGACCAGTTCACGGCAACGTTCTTCGTTGGCGGTGATGCCGGTGATGCAGTGCTCGCGCAGCATGTCCATGGCGCGTTGCAACAGGCGGATCGAGTCGAAGATCTTGAAGGCGATCAGCGGCTCCATCACGTTCAGTTGCAGCTGGCCGCCTTCGGCCGCGATGGTCAGGGCCAAGTCGTTGCCGATGATCTGGAACGCTACCTGATTCACGGCTTCCGGGATTACCGGGTTGACCTTGCCTGGCATGATCGAGCTGCCTGGCTGACGCGCCGGCAGGTTGATTTCGTTGATGCCGGTTCGTGGGCCGCTGGACAGCAGGCGCAGGTCGTTGCAGATCTTCGACAGCTTGACCGCGGTGCGCTTGAGCATGCCGGAGAACAGCACGAAGGCGCCCATGTCAGAGGTGGCTTCGATCAGGTCGGCTGCCGGTACAAGCGGGTGACCGCTGATGGTGGCCAGGCGCTGAACGGCCAGGTGCTGGTAACGCGGGTCGGCGTTGATGCCGGTGCCGATTGCGGTACCGCCCAGGTTCACTTCGGTCAGCAGCTCGGGTGCCAAGGTCTTCAGGCGTGCCAGGTCTTCGCCCAAGGTCGTGGCGAACGCACGGAATTCCTGGCCAAGGGTCATCGGCACAGCGTCTTGCAGCTGGGTACGGCCCATCTTCAGGACGTGGCTGAATTCTTCACCTTTGGCGGCGAACGACTGGATCAGGCTGTCGAGGCTGGCCAGCAGCGCGTCATGACCCAGTAGCAGACCCAGGCGGATCGCGGTCGGGTAGGCGTCGTTGGTCGACTGCGCCATGTTCACGTCGTTGTTCGGGTGCAGGTACTGGTATTCGCCCTTCTGGTGACCCATGGCCTCCAGCGCGATGTTGGCGATGACTTCGTTGGCATTCATGTTGGTAGAAGTGCCAGCGCCGCCTTGAATCATGTCCACCACGAATTCTTCGTGGAAATCGCCGCGGATCAGTCGTGCACAGGCTTCGCTGATGGCCGCGTGCTTGGCT
This sequence comes from Pseudomonas sp. G5(2012), assembly GCF_000408945.1. Classification (NCBI taxonomy): domain Bacteria; kingdom Pseudomonadati; phylum Pseudomonadota; class Gammaproteobacteria; order Pseudomonadales; family Pseudomonadaceae; genus Pseudomonas; species Pseudomonas sp. G5(2012). Next base: position 65,924 of record NZ_APIO01000044.1, on the reverse strand, counting down.
TCACTCAAGTGACCGAGCTCGCGGTTGGCGTCAGCGGCGGCTTGCTTGACCATGGCCAGGCCGACTACCAGCTTCGGGTAATGCGAGATCGGAACGCCGGAGAGACGGAAGTTGTTCACCGCTCGCAGGGTCTGGATGCCGTAATACGCTTGAGCCGGTACTTCGAGTACGCCAAGCAGGTCTTTTTCTGTGCGGAATGATGCAGCGGAGGACATGATAGAAATCATCTCAATATGGACCCGGGCTGTGCCGGAACACTGCAAATGCTAGGCTTGTGGAGAATTTTGGGCCAATGCTGTTAAACACTGGCCTATGCACATTCGGCATAATGCCCATGTGACGCCATGTTGACGGCGAGCGTGTGACCTAATTTGGTGCGTGTCCGGGAGGATGTGATGAATCTGGAAAGTAAATGGCTGGAGGACTTCAGTGCCCTGGCCGCCACCCGCAGCTTCTCCCAGGCAGCGGAACGCCGCTTTGTGACTCAACCGGCCTTTAGCCGCCGAATCCGCAGCCTCGAAGCCGCGCTGGGATTGACCCTGGTCAACCGCTCCCGCACGCCGGTCGAGCTGACGGCGGCAGGCCAGTTGTTCCTGGTTACCGCGCGTACCGTGGTCGAGCAGCTCGGTGAGGTGCTGCGCCACCTGCATCATCTGGAAGGCGGGCAGGGCGAAGTGATGCAAGTCGCGGCGGCACACTCACTGGCTCTTGGGTTTTTCCCTCGCTGGATCGCGCAACTGCGCAATGAAGGCTTGAACATCGCCACACGGTTGGTCGCCACCAACGTTGGCGACGCCGTGCATGCGTTGCGCGAGGGCGGTTGTGACTTGATGCTGGCGTTCTATGACCCGGACGCGGCCATGCAGATGGACCCTGAGATTTTTCCTTCCTTGCACCTTGGGCACACCGAAATGCTCCCGGTGTGCGCGGCAGACGAGCAGGGCAAGCCCCTGTTCGACCTGGAGGGCGAGGCAAGCGTGCCATTGCTGGCCTACAGCGCGGGTGCGTTTCTCGGACGCTCGGTCAATGGGCTGTTGCGCCAGCGCGCGCTGCGCTTTACTACTGTTTATGAAACCGCCATGGCCGATAGCCTGAAAAGCATGGCCCTGGAAGGGCTGGGGATTGCCTGGGTGCCGCAACTGAGTGTGCGCGCCGAACTGGCACGCGGTGAGTTGGTGGTCTGTGGCGGTCCGCAATGGCATGTGCCGCTTGAGATCCGCCTGTATCGCTGTGCGCTGGTGCGCAAGGCGAATGTGCGGTTGTTGTGGCGCAAGCTGGAGGGCGGGGCAGCGCAGGGCACCGCCGGTTAACGATGCCTTTGTAGGAGCACAGCTTGCTGGCGATGGCGTCTTCGAAATCGCCATCGCCAGCAAGCTGTGCTCCTACAGGGGGCGGGGCGATGGCGAGTATTTCTACTGACCTTAGAGTCAATAAATCCGGTGCTTTGCGGTGGGTGACAGATGGTCGCAATGGGGGCTGTTTATCTGCTTCATTGAGGTATACTGCGCGGCCTTCGGCCGGTTCGCCTGGCCATAATTCGTACAATCAAGCCACGCATTCTGCGTGGCTTGTTGTTTTTTGATGCGCCTGCGGGCGCCCAGAGAGAAGAGGCACGACGATGAGTGCATTGGTTGGCGTGATCATGGGCTCCAAGTCCGATTGGTCCACCCTTAGCCACACCGCCGATATGCTGGAAAAGCTCGGCATCCCTTACGAGGTGAAAGTGGTCTCTGCCCACCGCACCCCGGACCTGCTGTTCCAGTACGCTGAAGAAGCCGAGGCGCGTGGCATCGAGGTGATCATCGCCGGTGCCGGTGGCGCAGCCCACTTGCCTGGCATGTGTGCAGCCAAGACCCATCTGCCGGTGCTGGGCGTGCCGGTGCAGTCGGCGATGCTCTCGGGCGTCGATTCGCTGCTCTCCATCGTGCAGATGCCAGCAGGCATTCCGGTCGCCACCCTGGCCATCGGCAAGGCCGGTGCGATCAACGCCGCCCTGCTTTCGGCGAGTATCCTGGGCGCCAAGCACCCGCAGTTCCACGCGGTGCTGAAAACCTTCCGTGCTGAACAGACAGACAGCGTCCTGGAAAATCCAGACCCACGCATCGCCTGAGGTTGTTGACGATGAAGATCGGTGTAATCGGTGGCGGCCAATTGGGTCGCATGTTGGCGCTGGCGGGAACTCCGCTGGGTATGAACTTCGCTTTCCTCGACCCGGCGCCGGACGCGTGTGCTGCCGCGTTGGGCGAGCACCTGCGCGCCGATTATGGCGATCAGGATCACCTGCGTCAGCTGGCCGATGAAGTCGATCTGGTGACTTTTGAGTTCGAGAGCGTCCCGGCGGAAACCGTGGCGTTCCTGTCGCAGTTCGTGCCGGTTTACCCGAGTGCCGAAGCCCTGCGCATCGCTCGTGATCGCTGGTTCGAAAAGAGCATGTTCAAGGACCTGGGCATTCCAACCCCGGCGTTCGCCGACATTCAGTCGCAAGCCGATCTGGACGCCGCCGTGGCTTCCATCGGTCTGCCAGCCGTGCTGAAAACCCGCACCCTGGGTTACGACGGCAAGGGCCAGAAAGTCCTGCGTACAGCTGAAGATGTGGTTGGCACTTTCGCCGAGCTGGGCAGCGTGGCTTGCCTGCTGGAAGGTTTCGTACCCTTCACCGGCGAAGTCTCGCTGATCGCCGTGCGCGCCCGCGATGGCGAAACCAGGTTCTATCCGCTGGTACATAACACCCACGACAGTGGCATCCTCAAGCTGTCCGTGGCCAGCACCGATCACCCGTTGCAAGCCTTGGCCGAAGATTATTCCAGCCGTGTGCTCAAGCAGCTGAATTATGTTGGCGTGATGGCGTTCGAGTTCTTTGAAGTCGACGGGGGCCTGAAGGCCAACGAAATTGCCCCGCGCGTACACAATTCCGGGCACTGGACCACCGAAGGTGCCGAGTGCAGCCAGTTCGAAAACCACCTGCGGGCGGTCGCCGGCCTGCCGCTGGGTTCAACCGCCAAGGTCGGCGAAAGCGCAATGCTGAACTTCATCGGTAAAGTGCCGGAGACCGACAAAGTCCTGGCCATCGCCGATTGCCACCTGCATCACTACGGCAAGGCATTCAAGGTCGGCCGCAAGGTGGGTCACGCCAATCTGCGCTGTGCAGACCGCGAAACGCTGGCCGCACAGATCCTCAAGGTCGAAGCGCTCATCGCCGAGTAAAACAGTTTCATGTGGCAGCGGCGGAACCATTCAGGGACCGCCGTTCTCTCATGGCAGGATGCCAAAGTCTGACTAGGCTTTGGACACTGCCATTTAATCAGAGGGAAATGCCATGGGAATCATCGGAACCATCTTTATCGGCTTGATCGTCGGCCTGCTGGCACGCTTCCTTAAACCGGGCGATGACAGCATGGGCTGGATCATGACCATCCTGCTTGGTATCGGCGGTTCGCTGGCAGCCACCTACGGCGGCCAGGCTCTGGGTCTCTATCAAGCGGGTGAAGGCGCAGGCTTCATCGGCGCACTGGTGGGCGCCGTCATCTTGCTGGTGATCTACGGCTTGATCAAAAAGAACTGACTCAAGCGACAAAGTCCTCTCGGCTGCGCAGCCCGGGAGGACTAGAATGCCCGGCGATCTCCTTAACCCTACCGGGCATTTTCATGCGACGTCTTCTGCTGACTCTTGTTTTACTGAGTACGGGCCTTGCCCATGCCGGCGAGCTGCCGGAAACCGACTGGCTCGAACTGATGCCCAAGTCGGACCAGAAAGCCCTCGAGGCCATGCCTGAAATCGACCACGACTCTCCGGAAGCCAATGGCACCTTCACTGAAAAAGGTGGCATGAAGCAGAGCAAGGGCTTGCCCGCGGTGATGTATTCGACCAAGACCGTAGCGTCCATGAACGACAAGGAAATCCGTATCGGTGGCTATCCGGTACCGCTGGAGTCCGACGCCAAGGGCCGCAGCACCTTGTTTTTCCTTGTGCCATACCCGGGGGCCTGCATCCACGTACCGCCGCCGCCACCCAATCAATTGGTGCTGGTGCGTTATCCCAAGGGTTTGAAGCTGGAGGATATCTACACGCCGCTGTGGGTGACCGGCACGCTGAAGATCGAGAAGGTCAGCAATGACCTGGCGGATGCGGCGTATGCGCTGGACGCGGCGAAGGTGAGGGTGGTGCAGGAATCGGACCTGTGATCGAGTGAAGCAAAAAGATCGCAGCCTGCGGCAGCTCCTACAGGGATCTGTGTAGGAGCTGCCGCAGGCTGCGATCTTTTGATCTTAAAGCACTTTGCTGCCAATACTCACGCCGAGTGTATGACTGGCCCCCGGAGCCAAAGCCACCACATCACCCATCACATTTGCCGTTTCAATGCACAGCATGCGTTGCCAGCCATCGTCGGCCATGTCGCTGAAAGCCGCGGCGCGTTCGGTCCATGGGTTCCAGATTACAGCCGAACGTGAACCGGAACTGGTGAGCTCGATACGCCGCTCCCAGGACGGGTCGACAATGCTGAGCTGGGTCGGCGTATCGAGGTAAATGCGATCGGTTTCGCCGGTAAAGTGCAAGTCACCGGACTGGGTCACGGTTTTCCAGTCGTCCAGCGTCTCGATATAGCTCAGCCCGTCCAGCCCTTCGACATGCACATTTCGCACATCACTGACGGCGAAATAGCTGTGCAGCGCCTGGCTGATCGTGACGGTGTCGGTGCCCTGGTTGTGACTGGTCAGGCTGATATGCAGTTGCTCATCCAGACGAATGCTCAACTTCAGGTCGACCTTGTGCGGCCAGCCAGGCAAGCCGCCTTCGGGGCAAGGCAAGAGGAACTCGATCTTCAGGCTTTCGCCCTCGGCCTCGATGCCGCCCAATTCCCAGTCGATCGCCCGTACCAGCCCGTGAGCGGCGGCGGGTTCGCTGCTGATGCGCATTGCCTGGACACTCTGCGGGTTGCGCGCCAGGTTGCCGAACCACGGCCAGCACACTGGCACACCGGCGCGGATGCTTTTGCCCGCCTTGAACACGGCCTCGTCGTTGAGCCAGATCAGCGGTGGCTGGCCGGCCACTTGATAGCTGAGGATGTGCGCGCCTTGCTGGGCCACCAGCAATTCGGCCTGGCCGTGGCGGATGCGCCAGCAGTTCAGTTCATCCAGTTTGACGGCTTCAACGTTGGGCGTGCTCATGGGACAGCTCTCGATCAGTAACAATGACTGCAATGGACCGCAAAACGCTTATCGGGTTTAACGCAGCCCGTTTTTAACGTGCCCGGGGCGGAACCGAACGAGTACGGCCGCTGCCATCGATGGCGACGAACACAAACACCGCTTCGGTAACTTTGCGCCATTCGCTGGACAGTGGATCGTCGCTCCAGACCTCGACCATCATCTGGATCGAGCTGCGGCCGATTTCCAGTGCCTGGGTATAGAAGGAGAGCTGGGCGCCCACTGCGACCGGAACCAGGAATGCCATGCGGTCGATCGCGACAGTGGCCACGCGACCGCCAGCCACCTTGCTGGCCATCGCAGTACCGGCCAAGTCCATCTGCGCCACCAGCCAGCCGCCGAAAATATCGCCAAAGCCGTTGGTTTCGCGAGGAAGCGCGGTAATTTGCAGGGCCAGGTCGCCTTGCGGGATCGGATCTTCTTGTTCGAGCTCTATCATGCGGGGGGTGCCTCTGACCCGTGACTCTTCGTTGTGTAGCGGATAAATAGCCGTCCTGGAAAAACGATTCATCCCCGAACTCACTGCGTTCGTCACGTTTTTCGTAAGGCGCCTAAAGGGAAACTCTGCGAAATCGCCTATGAACCTGACAGGCGTTTTCGCACAGCAACCCCTTACAAGCTATTACACAATTGCGAGTATATCGGTCGATAGACTCCGATACGACCGTCCGGTTCTCATTTTGCCCATCAAATACGCGCCTCTATGTGCTTTTTCGAACAATTTGCTATCGTGCCGGTCCTGCCCGAGCCCTTGCCAGCGTTGTTGGGGCGGCAGACCTGACTATAAGAGAAGCCCTTGCCATGACCACAGCGCCCTCGAGTATCGCGCAGCCTTCCCCATCCGCACGTCCGCTGACCCGCAACGACTACAAGACGCTATCACTGTCGGCCCTGGGCGGCGCGCTGGAGTTCTACGATTTCATCATTTTCGTGTTCTTCGCCACGGTGGTGGGCAAGCTGTTCTTCCCGGCGGACATGCCCGAGTGGCTGCGCTTGATGCAGACTTTTGGCATCTTCGCCGCCGGCTACCTGGCGCGGCCACTGGGCGGCATCGTGATGGCGCACTTTGGCGACCTGTTGGGGCGCAAGAAGATGTTCACCCTGAGCATCTTCATGATGGCGGTGCCAACCCTGATCATGGGCCTGTTGCCGACCTATGCACAGATCGGCATGTGGGCGCCGATCCTGTTGCTGCTGATGCGGGTGATCCAGGGCGCGGCAATTGGCGGTGAGGTGCCGGGTGCCTGGGTCTTCGTTTCTGAACACGTACCGCAACGGCATGTCGGCTATGCCTGCGGCACCCTGACCAGCGGCCTGACGGCGGGTATCCTGCTGGGTTCCCTGGTTGCCACGGCGATCAACAGCATTTACACGCCAGTTGAAGTGGCGGATTACGCCTGGCGGATCCCGTTCCTGCTCGGTGGCGTGTTCGGTCTGTTCTCCGTGTACCTGCGCCGTTGGCTGCACGAAACTCCGGTGTTCGCCGAGCTGCAGCAGCGCAAGGCTCTGGCCGAGGAGGTGCCGTTGCGCGCGGTGCTGCGTGACCATCGCGGTGCAATTGCCATTTCGATGCTGCTGACCTGGCTGTTGTCCGCCGCCATCGTGGTGTTGATCCTGATGACCCCGACCGTGCTGCAGACGGTCTACCACTTCGCGCCAACCACCGCGTTGCAGTCCAACAGTGTGGCAATCGTGTTCCTGAGCATTGGCTGCATCATTGCCGGTGCGTTAGCGGATCGCTTTGGTGCGGGGCGTGTGTTCGTTGTCGGATGCACGGCGTTGCTGGCCAGTTCCTGGACGTTCTATCACAGCCTGGCCGACCATCCCGACTGGTTGTTCCCGCTGTATGCCCTGACTGGTCTGCTGGTGGGCACCATCGGCGCGGTACCGTACGTGATGGTCAAGGCGTTCCCGCCAGTGGTGCGTTTCAGCGGCCTGTCGTTCTCGTACAACGTGGCCTACGCGATTTTCGGTGGTTTGACGCCGATGGTCGTCAGCCTGCTGCTCAAGGAAAGCCCGATGGGACCGGCGTATTACGTGGCGGTGCTGTGCGGGGTCGGGATTTTGGTGGGGGCGTATCTCTGGAAGAAAGGGCGCTAATTCACCGCCGATCGTTCCCACGCTCTGCGTGGGAACGCAGCCAAGGTCGCTCCGCGGCCCTTCCTAAAGCTGGAACGCGGAGCGTCCCTTGAGGCGTTCCCACGCAGAGCGTGGGAACGATCTGTCGGCAGATGCTGGCCTTTCATCCAATTGTCATATTTCAGCCATAGAGTGTTCACACGGCCTGCTGATACTTGGCCCCGAATAACACACCCTATCTGCTAGGAGTAAGGCATGAAACTGAAGCGTTTGATGGCGGCAATGACTTTTGTCGCTGCTGGCGTTGCGACTGCCAACGCGGTTGCCGCTGTTGACCCTGCTATCCCGAGCTACACCAAGACCACTGGTGTGTCGGGCAACCTGTCCAGCGTCGGTTCCGATACCCTGGCCAACCTCATGACCCTCTGGGCTGAGAACTACAAGAAAGAATACCCGAACGTAAACATCCAGATTCAGGCCGCCGGTTCGTCTACCGCGCCACCTGCGCTGACCGAAGGCACCGCTAACCTGGGCCCGATGAGCCGCAAGATGAAGGATAACGAGCTGCAAGCCTTCGAAACCAAGTATGGCTACAAGCCAACCGCTATCCCGGTTGCCGTGGACGCCTTGGCTGTATTCGTGCACAAGGACAACCCGATCAAGGGCCTGACCATGGCTCAAGTCGACGCGATTTTCTCCTCGACTCGCCTGTGCGGCGCCAAGACCGACGTCAAAACCTGGGGTGATCTGGGCGTGACCGGTGACCTGGCCAACAAGCCGCTTCAACTGTTCGGTCGTAACTCGGTATCCGGCACCTACGGCTACTTCAAGGAAGAAGCCCTGTGCAAAGGCGACTTCAAGCCGAACGTCAACGAACAGCCAGGTTCGGCTTCGGTCGTGCAGTCGATCAGCTCCTCGCTGAACGGTATCGGTTACTCGGGCATCGGCTACAAGACTGCCAGCGTGAAAACCGTTGCCCTGGCCAAGAAAGAAGGCGGCGAGTTCATCGAAGACACCGAAGAAAACGCCCTGAACGGCAAGTACCCGCTGTCCCGCTTCCTGTACGTATACGTCAACAAGGCCCCGAACAAGCCTCTGGCCCCGCTGGAAGCCGAGTTCGTGAAGCTGGTTCTGTCCAAGCAGGGCCAGGAAGTCGTGGTGAAAGACGGCTACATCCCGCTGCCAGCCAAGGTTGCAGCAAAAGCACTGGCTGACCTGGGTCTGCAGGAAGGTACCGAAGTCGCAAAAAAGTAAAACCCTGATCCGGGGCTAACCCCGGATCTCTTTGGGGGGCTTGTGTGGTGAGGGGATTTATCCCCTCGCCACGGAATTGCGTTCCAACACCCCCAAATTTTTCGCTCCGCTGCCGGTTTCACCGGGCGGCGGATTTGTTGCGTCACTGCACTGTCATCTTTCTGTCATACAGGATCGCTAGGGTGTGCGAATGAATGATCTGGCCAATTCCACAATGACTACAAATCCCCCCAAGCGAATTGATTTCAATACGCCTGAGCTACAACGCAAGCGCCGCATCCGCGCGCTCAAGGATCGCCTGACCCGTTGGTACGTCCTGGTGGGCGGCCTCGCCGTTCTCGGCGCGATCACGCTGATCTTTTTCTTCCTCGCCTACGTCGTTGCGCCCCTGTTTCAGGGTGCCAGCCTGACATCCAAGGACGCCATCACGCCGGCCTGGATTCAAGACGCCGGCAAGCCGTTGATGATCTCCCTGGAAGAGCAGAACCAGGTCGCGATGCGGGTTTCCGACAAGGGCCAGGCACTGTTCTTCGACATCGACAGTGGTGTCGAACTCAAGCGCGTCGATCTGCCGATCCCGGCCGGTGCCAGCGTGACGTCCATCGGTGACGACCAGCCAGGTCACCCACTGGTGGCGGTGGGCTTGTCCAACGGCCAGGCCATGGTGTTCCGCCACACCTACAAAGTCAGCTACCCGGACGGCAAGAAGACCATCTCGCCAGCCATTGAATACCCGTATGGCGAATCCCCGATCACGCTGAACGAGGCGGGTGGTGCGCTGGAACACGTCAGCCTCAACGCCAACGATTCGACCCTGATGCTGGTGGGTTCTACCGGTTCGCAACTCAATGTTTTGTCGCTGACCAGCGAAGAAAACATGATGACAGGCGAAATCACCAGCGAGCAGAAGCGCATCGATCTGCCGCAGATGACCGAGCCGGTGAAGAACATCTTCGTCGACCCGCTTCAGCAGTGGCTGTACGTGATCAACGGTCGTGCCCAGGCCGACGTCTTCAGCTTGCGTGACAAGAGCCTGAACGGTCGCTACAAGCTGCTGGAAAACGGCGAAGCCGAAATTACCGCCAGTACCCAGCTCGTAGGCGGTATCTCGCTGATCCTTGGCGACTCCAAAGGTGGTCTGGCCCAGTGGTTCATGGCCCGCGACCCGGATGGTGAGCAGCGCCTGAAGCAGATCCGCACCTTCCAGATGGGCACCACGCCCATCGTTGAAATCACCGCCGAAGAGCGCCGCAAGGGCTTCGTCGCCCTCGACGCCTCGGGCAAGCTCGGGGTGTTCCACAGCACCGCACACCGTACCCTGCTGGTCGACCAGGTGGTCGAAGGCCAGGGCTTGTTCGGTCTGTCGCCACGGGCCAACCGCGTGATCGTGGAGGCCGGCGGCAAGCTGCAACCGTTGCTGCTGGACAACCCGCACCCGGAAGTATCGTGGAGCGCGTTGTGGAGCAAGGTCTGGTACGAGAACTACGACGAGCCTAAATACGTCTGGCAATCGACCGCCGCCAACACCGACTTCGAACCCAAGCTGAGCCTGTCGCCGCTGACCTTCGGTACCCTGAAAGCCGCGTTCTACGCCATGCTGCTGGCCGCTCCATTGGCCGTCGCCGCGGCGATCTACACCGCGTACTTCATGGCTCCGGGCATGCGCCGCAAGGTCAAGCCGGTGATCGAGCTGATGGAAGCGATGCCGACGGTGATCCTCGGTTTCTTCGCCGGTCTGTTCCTCGCCCCTTATGTGGAAGGGCATCTGCCGGGCATCTTCAGCCTGCTGATGTTGCTGCCAATCGGCATCCTGGTCGCCGGTTTCACCTTCAGCCGACTGCCGGAATCGATTCGCCTGAAAGTCCCTGACGGCTGGGAAAGTGCCCTGCTGATTCCAGTGATCCTGTTCGTCGGCTGGCTGTCGTTGTACATGAGCCCGTTCATGGAGAACTGGTTCTTCGGCGGCGACATGCGCATGTGGATCTCCCACGACCTGGGCATCACCTACGACCAGCGCAACGCCCTGGTGGTCGGCCTGGCCATGGGCTTCGCAGTCATCCCGAACATCTACTCCATCGCCGAAGACGCCGTATTCAGCGTGCCGCGCGGCCTGACCCTGGGCTCGCTGGCCCTCGGTGCAACGCCGTGGCAGACCATGACCCGCGTGGTGATCCTCACCGCCAGCCCGGGCATCTTCTCGGCGCTGATGATCGGCATGGGTCGTGCGGTCGGCGAAACCATGATCGTGTTGATGGCCACCGGTAACACCCCGGTCATGGAAATGAACCTGTTCGAAGGCCTGCGTACCCTGGCCGCCAACGTCGCGGTGGAAATGCCGGAGTCGGAAGTCGGCGGCAGCCACTACCGCGTGCTGTTCCTCTCGGCGCTGGTGCTGCTGCTGTTCACCTTCGTCATGAACACCCTCGCGGAACTGATTCGTCAGCGTCTGCGCAAGAAATACTCGTCGCTTTAAGAAAGGTAGAAGTCTGTGAAACAGAACTCCCTGAAAGGATGGTTCAAGAGCGGCGCCCCGGGCGTCTGGATCAGCGGTGGCGCGGTGTCCATCGCGGTCATCATGACCATTGGCCTGCTGGCGGTGATTGCCGTGCGCGGCCTGGGTCACTTCTGGCCGGCGGACCTGATCCACGCCAGCTACGACGTGCCGGGCCAGGCCAATCATTTGGTCATCGGCGAAGTGGTGCAGAAGGAAGAAGTGCCACGTGCGCGTTTGAAGAGTGCCGGCCTGCCGGTGCCTGAGGACGGCCCGGAGTTCATGACCCGCGAGCTGATCAAGGTCGGCAACCGTGACCTGAACGGCACCGATTTCACGTGGATCGTCGGCGAGTGGCTGACCAATCAGAAAACGCCGGTCGAATTGATGGCGCTTGAGCGTCGTGAGTGGGGCAATTTCTACGGCTACCTGGTCAACGTCAAACAGGACGGCAAGGTGATTGCCGAAGGCGAGGCTGCATGGCCCGAGCTGCAGGCGCGGATCAACCGCGTGAATCAGCTGGCTGCCCAGCTCAAGACCCTGGAGAAGTCCGACATCGGCGCGATCAACGCCGGTCTCGAACGCATCCGCCTGCACGGCCGCAAATTGGAACTGGACGGCAAGCTCGACGCCGCTGCGCAAGCGGACATGGAATCCGAGCGCGCCGAGCTCAATGCCCGTTATCAGGACATCGAGGCCCGTCTGGGCGATCTGCACGCGCAGTTCAACCGCGACAGCCTTACTGCCCGCGATGCCAACGGCAAGGAAATCGAAATCAGCCTCGGTAAAGTGGTTCACGCCTACCAGCCGAACGCCATGGGCACCTTTACCAAGATCGGTTTCTACTTCAGCAAGGTCTGGGAGTTCCTGAGCGACGACCCGCGTGAAGCGAACACCGAAGGCGGGATTTTCCCGGCGATCTTCGGCACCGTGATGATGACGTTGATCATGGCGATGATCGTGACCCCGTTCGGCGTACTGGCCGCGGTGTACCTGCGTGAATACGCCAAGCAGAACACCCTGACCCGGGTGATCCGCATCGCGGTGAACAACCTGGCGGGCGTTCCGGCGATCGTCTATGGCGTGTTCGGGCTGGGCTTCTTCGTCTACGTGCTGGGTGGCTCACTCGACCGCCTGTTCTTCCCTGAAGCCTTGCCGGCGCCGACCTTCGGTACACCGGGCCTGTTGTGGGCATCGTTGACCCTGGCGCTGCTGGCGGTGCCGGTGGTGATCGTGGCCACCGAAGAAGGCCTGGCGCGGATTCCTCGCACCGTGCGTGAAGGCTCGTTGGCCCTCGGCGCGACCAAGGCGGAAACCTTGTGGAAGATCGTATTGCCAATGGCCAGCCCGGCCATGATGACCGGCATGATCCTCGCCGTGGCACGCGCCGCGGGTGAAGTGGCGCCGCTGATGCTGGTGGGTGTGGTGAAGCTGGCGCCGTCGCTGCCGGTGGATGGTAATTACCCTTACCTGCACCTGGACCAGAAGATCATGCACTTGGGCTTCCACATCTATGACGTCGGTTTCCAAAGCCCGAACGTCGAAGCCGCGCGGCCGTTGGTGTACGCCACGGCGCTACTGTTGGTGCTGGTGATCGCGACGTTGAACCTGTCGGCCGTTTATATCCGTAACCACCTGCGCGAGAAGTACAAGGCGCTGGATAGCTGATTAGCAGCAGCAATTATTTCTATGTGGGAGCGAGCCTGCTCGCGAAGCTTTTGGCGCCATTGATGGCCCCTTCGCCAGCAGGCTGGCTCCCACAAAAATTGAACCGAATTTGTTAGCACAGGGAGCCTCCCATGCAGCACGAAGCACATACCCACGGCATCAACATGTCGGCCCTGGGTCGCGACAAACAGAGCCTGAGCCTCGAGCAGGAAACCGTGGCCATCGAAGTGCCGGGCCTGAGCCTGTTCTACGGCGACAAACAAGCACTGTTCGACGTCAGCATGAACATCCCGAAACAGCGCGTGACCGCCTTCATCGGCCCGTCCGGCTGCGGCAAGTCGACGCTGCTGCGCACCTTCAACCGCATGAACGACCTGGTGGACGGTTGCCGTGTCGAAGGCGCGATCAACCTCTACGGCAACAACATCTACCGCAAGGGCGAAGACGTGGCCGAGCTGCGTCGTCGCGTCGGCATGGTGTTCCAGAAGCCGAACCCGTTCCCGAAAACCATCTACGAGAACGTGGTCTACGGCCTGCGTATCCAGGGCATCAACAAGAAACGCGTGCTCGACGAAGCGGTTGAGTGGGCGTTGAAAGGCGCGGCCCTGTGGGACGAAGTCAAAGATCGTCTGCATGAATCGGCGCTGGGCTTGTCCGGTGGTCAGCAACAACGCCTGGTGATTGCCCGTACCATCGCCGTGGAGCCGGAAGTGCTGCTGCTCGACGAACCTTGCTCGGCACTCGACCCGATCTCGACGCTGAAAGTCGAAGAGCTGATCTACGAGCTGAAATCCAAGTTCACCATCGTCATCGTGACCCACAACATGCAACAGGCCGCGCGGGTTTCCGACTACACGGCGTTCATGTACATGGGCAAACTGGTGGAATTCGGCGATACCGATACCCTGTTCACCAATCCGGCGAAGAAGCAGACCGAAGACTACATCACCGGTCGTTATGGCTAGTAAGCGGTTGTTGCTCACTAAACTGACGCTGCGGTCCACCGCACCTTACCGGACGCTCCAAGGACGCCAACATGATTAGTAAAGAAGGCCTTACCCACCACATTTCCGCGCAGTTCAACGCCGAGCTCGAGGAAGTGCGCAGCCACCTCCTGGCCATGGGCGGGCTGGTCGAAAAGCAGGTCAACGACGCGGTCACCGCGCTGATCGAGGCCGATTCCGGCTTGGCCCAGCAGGTGCGTGAGATCGACGACCAGATCAACCAGATGGAACGCAATATCGACGAAGAATGCCTGCGTATCCTGGCCCGTCGTCAGCCGGCGGCGTCCGACTTGCGTTTGATCATCAGCATTTCCAAATCGGTGATCGACCTGGAGCGCATCGGTGACGAAGCGACCAAGATCGCCCGTCGCGCCATCCAGCTGTGCGAAGAAGGCGAAGCGCCGCGGGGTTACGTCGAGGTTCGCCACATTGGCGACCAGGTGCGCAACATGGTCCGTGATGCGCTGGATGCCTTTGCCCGTTTTGACGCCGACCTGGCCTTGTCGGTGGCGCAGTACGACAAGATCATCGACCGTGAGTACAAGACGGCCCTGCGTGAACTGGCGACCTACATGATGGAAGACCCACGCTCTATCTCGCGGGTCTTGAGCATCATCTGGGTACTGCGTTCGCTGGAGCGCATCGGCGACCACGCACGCAATATCTCGGAGCTGGTGATTTACCTGGTGCGAGGCACAGACGTACGTCACCTGGGCCTCAAGCGCATGAAGGAAGAAGTTGAAGGAACCAGCGGCGAAACCGCTAATGTTCCGGGCAAATCTGACGATAAGTAAGATTGCCCAATTAAAGCGCCCGGCCTATTGGCCGGGCGTTTTCGTTTGGGGGTCGCCGGGATTTTTTAAAGGGGTTGTGGATGAGTAAGGTCAGTGTGTTGGTCGTGGACGATGCTGCGTTCATTCGTGACCTGGTGAAGAAATGCCTGCGCAACTATTTCCCGGGCATGCGCATCGAAGACGCGGTCAACGGCCGCAAGGCGCAGTCGCTGCTGGCCAGGGAGGCATTCGACCTGGTGCTGTGCGACTGGGAAATGCCAGAGATGTCCGGCCTGGAGCTGCTGACCTGGTGCCGCGAACAAGACAGCCTCAAAGGCATGCCATTCGTGATGGTGACCAGTCGCGGCGACAAGGAGAACGTCGTCCAGGCGATCCAGGCTGGCGTTTCCGGCTACGTCAGCAAACCCTTCACCAACGAGCAACTGATCACCAAGGTCAAGCAGGCGCTGCACAAGGTCGGCAAACTCGACAGCTTGATCAGCGTGGCGGCGACCAAAACGATCTCGGCGTTCGGTAACGACACCTTGAACGCATTGACCAGTGGCAAGCCTGCCGTGAGTGCCCCGGCGCCCGCGGCAGCATCTCCAGGGTTGCTCAACAGCCCACCGGTCAAGGCTCCGGTGGCTGCTACTGGCGGCGGTGGACGCGGCCAGGGTCAGCTGCGGCTGCCCAACGGCATCCAGCCGTGCGTGATCAAGGCGCTGAGCCTCAAGGAAGCGCTGCTGGTGGTCAAGCGCACCGACAGCCTGCCGCAGGTCCTCGACAGCGCCGTACTGGATCTGGAGCAGGGCGAGAGTGCCGAAGTGGCCCGCCTCAATGGCTACCTGCACGCTGTGGTGGCCCACGAGCCCAAGCCCGACAGCGACTGGCTGCAGCTGACCTTCCGCTTTGTCGATCAGGATGCGCAGAAACTCGACTACATTTCGCGATTGATCGCTCGTGGTACGGCGCAGAAGCATTTCATTCCTGGCGCTTAAGACCGCCTTCGCGAGCAAGCCCGCTCCCACAGGGTTTGCGCCGACCTGTAGGTGCGAGCTTGCTCGCGAAGAGGCCCTCGAAATCACCGTACATCCATCTGAACATCTGCCGACTTCACAGGTCCATTGCGCCTGCTAGGCTCAATCCCAAACCTGAATCGACAGAATCCCGCCCATGTTCGCGCGCCTACTGTTTTTCTGTGGTCTTTTCATCGCCTCGACTTCGGCCATGGCAGTGACCATCTACAAGTCCACCGACGCCAGTGGCGTGGTCTCCTACAGCGACCGCCCCACGAAAGGCTCCAGCGTGTTCACGTTCCGCGATCGCATGGTCGAGAACCTCGAGCGTCAGGTGTACCTCGTGATCATGAAAAAGGACGGCGTGGACAGCGTCTACGTTCGCAATGACCTGTATGCGCCGGTCGAAATCGAATTGAGCTTTACCGGGTTGAACAACGTCAGCGGTGCACCGAGTCGTCCCATTCGTCGGGTAATGCCATTGCGAAGCAGCATTCGCCTGGCGCAGCTCACGCCGACCAGGGCCGGGCGGCCGCTCGCCTACCTTCCCAAGTTCGAATATTCCCTGGGCGACCCCGCAGGCGCTGCCGTGGCCTACCGATACCCGTACCCCTGGCGTGGCGGACCGTTTCGCGTGAGCCAGGGCGCCGAAGGCCAATACAGCCACTTCGGCCCTAGGAATCGCTACGCCATCGACATCGCCATGCCGGAAGGCACGCCGATCATTGCCGCGCGGGGCGGGATCGTGGTGAAGACCGAAAACGGGCAGACCGGGCGCGGTACCGACCCGTCGGGCAATTTCGTGCGGGTGCTGCATGATGACGGGACGATGGGCGTGTACCTGCACCTGCAAAAAGGTTCGGTCAGCGTGCGCGAAGGGCAGCGGGTCGTCGTGGGCAGCCCGCTGGCGCTGTCGGGCAATACCGGCAACAGCAGCGGGCCGCATCTGCACTTCGTGGTGCAGCGCAATACCGGCATGGGGCTGGTGTCGATCCCGTACCAGTTCAAGCAACCGATGGGGGCGTTACCCAACTTCGCGCTGGGCAAACAATAATGCGTTGACTGATCTGACGCCTTCGCGAGCAGGCTCGCTCCCACATTTGAAATGCATTCCAATGTGGGAGCGAGCCTGCTCGCGAAGGGATCGACTCGGCTCTGGATCAGCCCATCAATCGAGCATCAACACCTTGGCCAGCACAATCTTCGGCCCTTTCATCTTCTTGATGATGATGCGCAGGCCTTCGACTTCCAGCACTTCTTCCTCTTCAGGAACGCGCTTGAGGCTTTCATAGACCAAACCTGCGAGGGTTTCGGCTTCAACGTGGTCCAGGTCGATACCCAGCAGGCGCTCGACCTTGAACAAGGGCGTATCGCCCCGTACCAGCAGCTTGCCTGGCTGATAAGCGAGGATGCCGCGTTCGGCCTTGCGGTGTTCATCCTGGATATCGCCCACCAGCACTTCCAGCACGTCTTCCATGGTCAGGTAGCCGATGATGTTGCCATCGGCTTCCTCGACCACGGCGAAGTGCGAGCCGCCCTTGCGGAACTGCTCCAGCAGCTGCGACAACGGCATGTGCCGCGACACGCGCTCCAGCGGGCGGGTCAGCTCGGCCAGGTTGAACGACTCGGGAATGTGGTCCAGGGCCGCCAGCTCAAGCAGCAGGTCCTTGATGTGCAGCAGGCCGACGAACTCCTGGCGCTCGCTGTCGTACACCGGGTAACGGCTGAACTTGTGGCGACGGAACATCGCCAGGATTTCCTTGAGTGGCGCGTTGAATTCCAGGGTCACCAGGTCTTCGCGGGAGTTGGCCCAGTCGACCACTTCCAGTTCGCCCATTTCCACGGCCGAGGCCAGTACGCGCATGCCCTGGTCGCTCGGGTCCTGGCCACGGCTGGAGTGCAGGATCAGTTTCAGTTCTTCCCGGCTGTAATGGTGCTCGTGGTGCGGGCCGGGTTCGCCTTGCCCGGCGATGCGCAGGATCTGGTTGGCGCTGGCATTGAGCAGGTAAATGGCCGGGTACATGGCCCAGTAGAACAGGTACAGCGGCACGGCGGTCCACAGCGACAGCAGTTCGGGTTTGCGGATGGCCCAGGATTTCGGGGCGAGTTCGCCGACCACGATGTGCAGGTACGAAATGATGAAGAACGCGGTGAAGAACGACACGGCCTTGACCACTTCGGCCGAATCGACGCCCACGGCACTCAGTACAGGCGCCAGCA
Source organism: Pseudomonas sp. G5(2012) (assembly GCF_000408945.1). Classification (NCBI taxonomy): domain Bacteria; kingdom Pseudomonadati; phylum Pseudomonadota; class Gammaproteobacteria; order Pseudomonadales; family Pseudomonadaceae; genus Pseudomonas; species Pseudomonas sp. G5(2012). The sequence continues at coordinate 48,214 of NZ_APIO01000044.1, read as the reverse complement.
GGTGCGCGAACGCAGGTTCACCGACCCAGCCCAGGCCCAGCGAGGCGAGGGTGATACCCAATTGGCACGCCGACAGGTAAGCATCGAGCTGACTGTGCACGGTGCGCAGGATGTGTCCACGCCAGCCGTGCTGCTCAGCGATGGCTTCGACCCGGGTCGAGCGCAATTTGACCATGGCGAATTCCGCCGCAACGAAAAAGCCGTTGAGCAAAACCAGGATCAGAGCAAAAAGGATCATGCCGAAGTCGGCGAATATTGTTGCGAGGGTCAAGCCAGGGGAAGGGTCCATGATGGAGTTTTGCGGGTTCCGTGTAATCGAATGAAAAGAAAAAAGTGCACCTGAAAGGCAGGCACAAGTCAGCCAATGTAGCGGCTGTCCGTGAAATTGCCTAGTGGCGTGTGCTGGCCGGTATCAGTCGGCGGTGCTGATCACCCGGGATTTGCTGACCTGAGCGGGTGCAAAGTGGCAGGTAAATGTACTCCCGTGGCCCGGCACGCTGCTGATTTCCATGCGCGCGCGGTGACGCAGCAGGACATGCTTGACGATCGCCAGGCCCAGCCCGGTACCGCCAGTGTTGGAATTGCGGCTGGAGTCGACGCGGTAGAAGCGTTCGGTCAGGCGCGGCAGGTGCTTGCTGTCGATGCCGATCCCGGAGTCCTGCACGCTCAGGTGCGCGCCTTGCTCATCACCCCACCAGCGGATGCGGATGCTGCCTTCGGCGGGGGTATATTTCACTGCGTTGAACACCAGGTTGGAAAACGCGCTGCGTAATTCCGCTTCACTGCCCTTGAGCAGAATCGTCGGGTCGGCTTCCAGGGTGATCTGTTGATTTTTCTGGCCCGACAGCTGTTGAGCGTCGCCCTTGATCGACTGCAGCAAGCCATCAATGGCCACCGGCTGGTTGTCCGACGGGTAATCGGTGGCTTCCAGCTTGGCCAGCAACAGCAGGTCATTGAGCAAGGTTTGCATGCGCCCGCCTTGCTGCTGCATCTGTTGCAGGGCACGGGTCCAGCGCGGGTTCACTTCCTCGACGTTATCGAGCAGGGTTTCCAGGTAGCCACAGATCACCGTCAGCGGCGTGCGCAGCTCGTGGGAAACGTTGGCGATGAAGTCTTTGCGCATCTGTTCCAGCTGATGGATACGGGTCACGTCGCGCACCAGCATCAGGTGCTCATTGTTGCCGTAACGGGTGATGTACAACTGGATGCGCATCCGGTCGTTGGTCGGCGAAGGGATTTCCAGCGGTTCGGCGTAGCTGTCCTGCTCGAAGTATTCCTTGAAGCGCGGATGGCGTACCAGGTTGGTCACCGGCTGGCCGCTGTCCTGCGGGGTCTTGAGGCCCAGCAGGGTTTCAGCGGCACGGTTCCACCATTCCAGGTTGCCGTCGCTGTCGAGCATGACCACCGCGTCTTTCAAGGCTGCGGTGGATTCCTGGACCCGGTCGATGACCGCTTGCAGGCGTCCGCGAACGCGTTGGTCGCGGCGTTGCAGATGGTAGATGCTGTCGAACACCTCGCCCCACAGGCCGTAGCCATCGGGAGGTGCTTCATCGGGTTTGTGCAGCCGCAGCCATTCGTGCAGGCGTAGCAGTTGCTTGAGGGTCCAGGCCAGGTAAACGCCAAGCCCCGCGGCGAGGCTCCAGCCGTAGTAGCCGGTGACCAGGCCGATCACCAGGCAGGCGGTGACCAGCAGCAGCATGTGGCGAATCAGGGTGCCATGCCAGTTTTGGTTCACTTGAAAGCGCGTCCTTGTCTACTTCTAAAACGGGGAAATCCGGGTCACGCTTTTGTGGAAAAGCGGTAACCGGTGCCGCGCACGGTTTGTACCAGGTTTTCGTAGGCATCGCCGAGGGCTTTGCGCAGGCGCCGGATGTGCACATCCACGGTGCGCTCCTCGACATACACATTGCCGCCCCAGACCTGATCCAGCAACTGGCCACGGGTGTAGGCGCGTTCCTGGTGCGTCATGAAGAACTGCAGTAGACGGTACTCAGTCGGTCCCATTTCCGCCGGTTTGCCGTCAATGGTCACGCGGTGGCCAATCGGGTCCAGCAGCAAGCCGCCGACTTCGATCGGTGCTTCGCCATCGGAGGGGCCGGCACGGCGTAGCACGGCCTTGAGGCGTGCGACCAGCTCACGCGGGGAAAAGGGCTTGGTGATGTAGTCATCGGCGCCGACTTCCAGGCCCTGGATCTTGTTGTCCTCTTCGCCCTTGGCGGTGAGCATGATGATCGGGATATCCCCGGTCAGCTCGTCGCGCTTGAGGCGGCGGGCCAGCTCGATGCCGGACGTGCCGGGCAGCATCCAGTCAAGCAGGATCAGGTCCGGTTTGCGGTCGACGATAATGGCGTGGGCCTGCTGGGAGTTCTCCGCCTCCATGCAGTCGTAGCCGGCCATTTCCAACGCAACGGCGATCATTTCGCGAATGGGCGCTTCGTCGTCGACGATCAGAATGCTCCTGCCAACCATGCCTTAATCCTCTTGTCATTTAACTGTCTTGCGCCGCATTAGATAACGGAATTATTGCAGTCGTGTGACAGTATTTTAGTCGCCCGGCGATTGTCATGAACCTGGGCTAAGCTCTAAGTCCGAATCCTGACAACCACAAACGGAAGGTTTCCATGAAACACATTGCTCAATCCTGGAAGGCTTTGCTGGTGACTGCTGCGCTAACGCTGCCGACCATGGCCTTCGCCGCTGACCCGGCGATGATGAAGGACGGCATGATGGTCGACCATAAAGGTATGACGGTGTACACATTCGACAAGGACTCGGATGGCAAGTCGATGTGTAATGGTGATTGTGCCAAGAATTGGCCGCCGATGATGGCACCGGCGGGGGCCAAGGCCGAGGGCAAATTTACGCCAATCAAGCGCGATGACGGCACGATGCAGTGGGCTTATGACGGCAAACCACTTTATACCTTTGTGAAGGACGAAAAACCTGGAGACATGAAAGGCGACAAAATGAAGGACGTCTGGCACGTCATGCACGAGTCGCAGAAGTAAACGTGTAGGAGCGAGCATGCTCGCGATGGTCGTCAACGATAACGCGGCAAGCCTGACACCCCGCGGCGTCTGTGAGATCTTCGCGAGCATGCTCGCTCCTACAGGAAAACGGGTCAACGCAACCCGTAATCCAGCACGATCCCGACAAAAATCGCCAACCCGGCCCAATGGTTGTGCAAGAACGCCTTGAAACAGCGCATACGGTCCTTGTCACGGGTGTACCAGAACTCCCAGGCAAAACAGCCCGCCGCCACCGCCAGTCCCAGATGGAACCAGCCGCCGAGCTCGAATTTAGACCCGGCCAGCAGCAGGCAACCCAACGCCAACCCTTGCAGGGTCAGGATGATCACCCGATCAGCCTCGCCAAACAGGATTGCCGTGGACTTCACGCCGATCTTCAAGTCATCGTCGCGGTCGGTCATCGCGTAGTAAGTGTCGTAACCCACCGTCCACATCAGGTTGGCGATCCACAGCAGCCACGCCGCCGCTGGCAGTTCGCCGGTCTCGGCAGTGAACGCCATCGGCATCCCCCAGGAAAACGCCGCGCCCAGCACCACTTGCGGGTAATAGGTGTAGCGTTTCATGAATGGATAGGTGAAGGCCAGCGCCAAGCCACCGAACGACAGCCACACCGTTGCCGCGTTGGTGCACAGCACCAGCAGGAAGCTCAGGCCCATCAATAATGCAAAGAACGCCAACGCTTCTTTGGAGCTGATCTTGCCGCTCGGCAGCGGGCGCTGTTCGGTGCGCTTCACATGGCCATCGACCTTGCGGTCCGCCCAATCATTGATCACACAGCCCCCCGCGCGGGTCAGCACCACGCCAAGGACGAAAATCACGATATTGGCCAGCGACGGCGAGCCCTTGCCGGCAATCCACAGCGCCCATAGCGTCGGCCACAACAGCAGGTAGATGCCGATCGGCTTGTCCATGCGCGTCAGCTGAATGAAATCCCAGGCCCGGGGATTCAAGCGGTTCAAGGACTTGAGCAGGCTCTGGTACATCAGCAATTCTCCGGATGGACGCGGGCGGCGCTCCACAGGGTCGGCAGGAAGATCTCGGCCACCAGCACACTCAAGGCGCCACGGTCGAAACGCGAGCGGCGAGCCCACAGCCCGGGCGCCCGCACTTCGCTCGGCAACCACGCCTGCGGGTAGTGGCAAACCTCGATGGCACGGCGCTGGAAGGCGTGATCGCAAAACAGCAGTTCGCCCAGGGAGCGGCTGCCCAATTCGTCCATGTGCAAGCCGTCGCCCTGCAACGCACTGCGCGCCGCTACGCTGCGGGCAAACACCAGGGCTTGCCCGTGTCCACGCAAATACACCTCGCGCACCCAGCCTTCACTGCCCTCGGCCAGGTCGAGCGCGGCGCATTCATCCGTGCGCAGGGGCTGCCACCCTTCGAATAATGGCGTGACGCTAAACGCATCATTCGTCAGATGAATGAGACGCCTGGTCAGCGAGCCATTATCGAACAACCAATCGAGGATAGACGTGTCGGGGAGAGGCGTCAGTTGGCTTTGAAAGAGCCAGGTTGGGGGAGGGCAGGGGGATTCTGTGTGTTGCACAATGAGTCATTATTGGCAGCAAAGGAGCCTGTGAGCTTACCATGTCAGCCACCAATGTTGATTGATCCGGGCCACCCAATGCGCCGAACAGGCTTGCATCTGTCGGGCCCGATCAGTAAAAAAACGCTTTGAGCTGGATGGCAACGCAGTAACCATCGACCGTCCGCGCCGGCAATAGCCTGAATCCCGAGGAATTACCTGAATGAAAAAGTGGCAATGTATCGTCTGCGGCCTGATTTATAACGAAGCCGACGGTTGGCCCGATGACGGCATTGCGCCGGGCACCCGTTGGGAAGACGTTCCGGCAGATTGGCTGTGCCCGGACTGCGGTGTGGGCAAAATGGATTTCGAAATGATCGAAATCGCCGCCTGAACAACTGAGGAGTAAGGAATGAACGCACCTGTCGTAATCGTTGGTACCGGGCTGGCTGGCTACAACGTCGCTCGCGAGTTTCGCAAACTCGACAGCGAAACCCCGCTCCTGCTGATTACCGCCGATGACGGGCGCTCCTACTCCAAACCGATGCTCTCCACCGGTTTCGGCAAAAACAAGGACGCCGACGGCCTGAGCATGGCTGAACCGGGCGCGATGGCCGAGCAATTGAAGGCCGAGGTGCGCACCCATACCCGCATCAGTGGCATCGACCCGGGCCACAAGCGCCTGTGGATCGGCGAGGAAGCGGTGATCTACCGTGACCTGGTGTTGGCGTGGGGGGCGGAAACCGTGCGCGTACCCATCGAAGGTGATGCAGGTGATTGCGTGTTCCCGATCAACGATCTGGAAGACTACGCGCGCTTTCGCGCGGCTGCGGCCGGCAAGCGGCGGGTCTTGTTGCTGGGCGCCGGCCTGATCGGTTGCGAGTTCGCCAACGACCTGACCCTGGGCGGCTACGAGGTGCAACTGGTTGCACCGTGCGAGCAGGTCATGCCGACCCTATTGCACCCGGCAGCGGCCGCAGCGGTCCAGGCCGGGCTGGAAAGCCTGGGTGCACGCTTCCACCTCGGGCCGGTGCTCAATCGCCTGCAGCGGGTTGCTGACGGCCTGGAGGCCCATCTTTCCGATGGTCAGGTCATACCGTGCGACGTGGTGGTGTCGGCCATTGGCCTGCGTCCGCGCATCGACCTGGCCGCCGCTGCCGGCCTGCAGGTCAATCGCGGCGTAGTGGTCGACCGGCACCTGCAAACGTCCCATGCCAACATCTACGCCCTGGGTGACTGTGCCGAGGTCGATGGGCTGAACCTGTTGTACGTGATGCCCCTGATGAGTTGTGCGAGAGCGCTGGCACAGACCCTTGCCGGCAACCCGACGGTGGTCAACTACGGCCCGATGCCGATCACTGTCAAAACCCCGGTGTGCCCATTGGTGGTATCCCCGCCGCCACGGGGTACGGAGGGCTTCTGGACAGTCGAAGGGCAGGGCGCCGACATCAAGGTTTTATGCCGTGATGCCCACGGCAAACTGCTCGGTTATGCCCTCACAGGCGCAGCCGTGATGGAAAAGCTGGCCCTCAACAAAGAGCTTCCGGCACTGCTGGCGTAAATACCGGTCGTTCTGTCGGAATCACCCCCATTTTGCCCGTACATTGGCCGTGCCGACACTGGCGCGGCTCCTCACTGCGTGCCATCCTCACTCCCGTCTGCCGCAGAGTAGAGCACCTGCGGCGCTTTGGGCGCTGCTCCATAGAGGGCGGCACGGACATAACAACAAAAAACCGTCAAAGGGGCTTCACTAATATGCGTAAACCAGAACTCGCCGCAGCCATCGCTGAAAAAGCAGATCTAACCAAAGAGCAGGCCAACCGCGTCCTCAACGCCGTTCTCGAAGAAATCACCGGCGCCCTGCACCGCAAAGACAGCGTGACGCTGGTAGGTTTCGGCACCTTCCTGCAACGCCACCGCGGTGCCCGCACCGGCAAAAACCCGCAAACCGGTGAGCCGGTTAAGATCAAGGCCAGCAACACTGTTGCATTCAAACCGGGTAAATCGTTGAAGGACAGTGTTAATCCGTAATCTGTTTCGCGAACCTGCAGTTCAGGGGAGCGGACTGAAGAATGGGCACGCCAATGAGATTGGGTGCCCATTTTTTGTTAATCGAGAAGTCTTGCTTATCAAGCATGTAGCCAAGTGGCTTTTGTCAACTGTCAGCTATGACAGTTACCGAACTTCAACCGATGGTTTATAAAAGGAGTTCATTAAATGCGGGCAAGGTGACGACATGACTTCGGACACTGCTATTGCAAAGGCTTTTTCCCCTGTGATAATCCCGGCAAAGATAAGGACGCTCTTTGACGACCTTTCTTTTGCGCACATTGCGGCCGCACATATTTCAGAAGCCACGGGCATACCGGTGACCATCGACGATGTCGTGACGCAGGACATGCTTGATAAAGTGACGGTCTTGAGTGTGCTGAGCGGGGCGCCTGGAAAGTTCACCAGCCTGCGAGGCATTGGGCATCTGCGCAATTTGCAAAACGTAATGATAGAAAATCAACCTGTCACTCGCCTGCCTGAAGACTTCGGAACGTTGGCAAAGTTGACGTCGGCGCACTTCATCAACAGCGCACTCAAATCAATTCCGGACTGGATAGGGAATCTGACCAGCCTGACCCAGTTGAATCTGAGCTCTCAAAGGCCGCTGGGCATTATGAGAGGCAGTATTCCGGAGTCGATCGGTAATCTGACAAGACTGGAACGCTTCGACGTGGGTAATAACAATAATCTGTGCGGAAAACTGCCAGACTCAATGGCCAGGCTGACCGCCCTCAAAAACCTGTTGATTCAAAGTAACGGGTTTGAAGACATGACTGTGTTGAATGCCATGCCTTCCACCACCAATATTAATTTCCACAATCAAGCCTTGGGCATTTTCGACTTGGGCAAAGTACGCCAAAACAATTCGCTGACCATCAGGCTGCCTGAAATATTTGTTCAGGCCCAAACACCGGATGACAAGCTGTATGAGCCGAGTGGAGTTCAAATCGTGGGCGCTCCAGGAACGCATCTGGACCCAAACCGGCATGATGTGCATTTGCCGACCGGCACCACTGGTACGTTCGAAGTGATGCTGGCGATTCATGGGCGGCTGACAAATGTGAACTATCGCTACGCGGTGATCGAGTAACGGCCAACGATCCTTTGGTTAGCGGATGAAGAACCCCGAGATACGTCCCGCGTCTTGCAGGAAGTTTCCGGCAAGCTTGCGGGACAAACATCAAAATGTCGCAGCCTTAGGCCATTCCTACAGGACGATTTTTTTCATGTTCAGGATCGGTGTGTGAGGGCAGTCCAGAGCCGAGTGCGATGAATTACCTATTTACCATTCTGCTGATGGCCATGGCGATTATGCTACCAAACGGCAGGTTTGGAATCGTTAAACGTATCTCGAAAATGATGAATTTCCTTACAAAATTGAGGAAGCATCTGACGCTTTTTTAAGGTTGGCCTTCGGAAGCGCGACGGTTAGTTTGGTCACTCCCAATCTTCATCGGAGATATACCATGCCCAAGGCCAAAGAATTGCCCGCCGGATTAGAAAGCGTTAGCACTACCCCGTACATGTCCGCGACTTCAAGAAAGTTGCACCATGCCGCCACCCGCGCCCTGGACCATTACCTGAAACCCAATGCCTTGGTCATGACCGGGGCTCATCCACCCGGCGCGATCTTTGTCGTGGCGCCTGACATCGACAACGAGACGCTATTAGCCCACGCCTGTGAGTCGTTGGCGTCGGCCAACGTGATGGCAAGTGAAATCGCCGCAATGCTCGAGGGGGCGCACCGCAGTACGATGCTGGCGCTTCAGCAGGTGATCATGCTCGGTGAACTGGCGGTAAATCGAGTGCTGGATAACGTCGCCCCACCACACCCCGTCTGAGTCCAGAAAAGGCAGGCTTTCGTCCGTGACTTGGTAGTCATCGGCGTCAAAAATCCAGGCATCTCCTCCAAACATATCTGGAAGGTGGCGTTCTGGAATTTAATCGCTACACTGCGCCGGCCGTTCATTTTTCTTCTGAGGCTTGCGCATGAAATTTCGTTTTCTGCTGTGGATGCTGGGTTTGTTGATGGGTAAGGCCAGTCGGACCAATCCGGCGTTTCAGCAGCAGCTGGGTGATAAAGAACTGGTGTTTCAACTGCAGACCCTGGACGGGAAAGTAGCGCGGCACTTCCGGGTGAAGGATCAGCGCATCACCAGCAAGGCGGGTGTGTATGCCGAGCCAGCGTTTGCGATTGCCTTCAAGGATGCGGCCTACGGCTTTGCCACGATGCAGGCCAAGAACAAGCAGTTGGCGTTCATGACGGGTATTCAGGACAAGTCGATTCAGATCAAGGGCAACCCGGCGCTGGTGATCTGGTTCCAAGGGTTGACCAAGTATTTGAAGCCGCGGAAGAAGCCAACTAAAGGTAGCTGAGTTCCGATTTTTTGGCCTGATAAGTCGGTTATCTGGCCTCAAAAGAATGTATAGCTATCATTTCTGACAGGTGTTTTAAATGAGGACATGCTCCATTGTGGGGGTCTTAGTACATCAATGCCGACCTGGTGGAGCCTGATCATGAGTCAATCGCAAGCTAAAATAGCTGGGAATTTTTACGATCAAACTTTTGGTATCGGAGGTGTTGTAACCTTCCCAATCGATAATGTCGCCGCTAGTGATTTTCCTCAGGCGATAGCTACCCTGCCACAAAACAAATTGCTGATGGTTACTACTGGTGACGATACAAGTCTAAAAATGGTAAGGCTAAATGAAGACGGATCACTTGACTCGTCGTTTGCCAGTGGTGGGAGTGTCGTTGTTCCGACGTCCCGTATCGGTTATTTTTATGCTAACTCATTGGATTTGTTGCCAGATGACAAGTTTCTTGTTAGTGGCGCGATAAATAACACTGTCGCAATTGTTCGGCAGGTAAAGGATGGTGCGCCAGATCCCTCGTTTGGCGATAATAATGATGGTCAAGTAAGTTATAACGTTTACAATTTTCTTGATAGCAATAGCTATCCTGGTGCCAGTTTTCACAGCAGTGAAGCTGAGGGGGAGCAGGTCGATAAATCAACCGGTTACTCAAGCGGTGTTAGAGGAGTCGCAACTGCACTGGATGGTCAAATTGTTTTGACTCGGACTATCAAAGTCGGCGCAAGCGATTTTAGGGTAATCGTGATTCGACTGAGCGAGAATGGTTCATTGGACGAAACATTTGGTGGTAAGGGCTATGTATTCATTGCTTCCGCTAGCTCGGAGGAGCGTTTTAGTCGTGGGGTACTGTTACAGCAGGACGGTAAAGTTTTGGTTTTCTTTACGTATAACCGCTATGTCCATGTCATTCGCTATAATCAGGACGGAAGCGTTGACATAAGTTACGGTGACAAAGGAACTGGTATTGTGACCATTCCGAGTATTAACTTATCCAGCACGCTAACTTCGATGGCACTAAAGCCTGACGGGGGGGTGGTAGCAGCAGGCGATAACGCAAGCGACTCTGGAAGGAGTACGCTACTCGTTTCTCTAACTTCGGATGGAAGTTTTTCCAAAGATTTCAATGATGGGCAGCCAGCGTTATCTGTTTATTCCGGATATCCAAACAATGTGGTGAAAAGTCTTGCTTTGCAGGATGACGGGCGAATCCTCGTTGGGCTGGCAGTGTTTGTTGGTGATAGTAGAGAGCTGGTCAACCTGGTTGCGCGTTACCTTCCTGATGGGTCTTTTGATACGACGTTTGGCGGCGGAAAAGGATTTATTGCTTTCGACGCAACTGAGGGCTTTTTCACGTCTCTCGCAGTGTTGCCGGACCACCGGGTGGTTTTTTGTGGTTATGGACGCGTAAGCGGTCTAGCAGGCCATGTGGTGCGCTGCTTGGCTTGATTTCTTCGGCCGCCTTTACCCATTGCCAGCTTGCTTGTTCCCACAGGGAAGATCCAAATCCTTGTAGGAGCGAGGCTGTCCCGCGAAGCTTTTAGGGTTGACTGAATTGCGACGCCAGCTCACGCAATAACACTTCAGCCTCCAGCACTTTGCTGACAACGTCTTCGGCTTTAGCACGGCTCAAGCCGAGACGCTCCAGCAGGGCGTCCGGAATGTCTTCATCCGGTCCGGAGCCAATGCCCCGGCTGCGCAGCAGGCGTACGGCCAGGCAAACAAGGTTCGGGTATTCGGCGTAGGTGCCGTCGTAGTTTGGGTCGTGCTGGAAGCGCAGCGCGGTGGTGAGTTCTTCCGGCATGTCCCAGTAGCGCATCAGCCATGAACCGATCTGTTCGCGACTGATGCCGAGCAGGTGTTGCTCGATGTAGCTGTGGCACAGGTGTGGGTTGACCTCCATGTGACGGCAGATCAGCGAGAAGTGCGGCGGGAACACGTGGGCCAGCAGCAGGTAGCCGAAGTTGTGCAGCAGGCCCGCCAGGTAGGTCAGGCCCGCTTCCGGGCGCTGGGTGCGGGGCATGGCCCGGGTCAGGCCTTCGATGACCGCGGCCGTGTAGATCGATTGCTGCCAGTACGGAGTGCTGTGTTGCGGGCGGTCCTTGGGCAGGCTCAAGGTTTTTCCCAGGGCCAGGCCCAGCGCCAGGTTGATCACCAGGTCGAAACCCAGTACCCGGACGATCGCGTCTTCTACCGAACGAATCTTGCCCGGTGAGGCGTAGTACGGCGATGCGGCCCAGCTCACCACTTGTGCGGCGAGGGCCGGGTCGGTTTCGACCACGCCGGTAATGTCGTCGATAGTGGCGTTAGGGTCGACGCGCAGCTTGATGATCTTCTGCGCCGTTTCGGCCAGCGGTGGAATCTCGATGGTCGCTTCCAGTCGTTGCTGGATACGTCGCGCCGTGAACGCCTGGACGGCTTGGGAGATCTCATCGCGGTCATCGTCAGGGCGATCAAGGTTGGGGCGGATGCTGCTCAGGTTCTCGCCGAAGTTGGCGGCGCTGGCCTTGGTCAGCATGGACCTGAAGGCTTCGCTGGTGATCTCCAGCAGCACGCCCGGCTCCCCCGAATTGACCAGCACCATGGGTTCGCGCAACAGGCTTTCTTCATACAGGCAGGGCGAACTGGTCAGCGATGGCAGGCCCGGCAGCAGGCTCAGGCTGTGTTTGCCGAGCATTTTCTGCAGACGCTCGGTCGACACGGCTGTGAGGCGGCGGCCTGTGAGTTCGGTCAGGCGATTGAGGTCCAGCAATTGACTCTGCGGATACAGCACCATCAGCGCGCCGACACTGTCATCGAGCAGCACGGCCTGGACTTTGCGCGCAGCGTTCAGGCCGTGATGGTCGAGCACTTCTTCGAAGGTAATGCCCATTTTGTCCAGCAGCAGCCGAATGACCGACGGAGCGTGCGGGGCAGCAGGTGCGAGGGCAACTTCGGTCATGGTCTGTATCCGTTCCAAAACAATTTCAGGAGTATAACCAGCTTGCTCAAAGCCATCGCCTGGAAACTGAGACGCTGCTCACACTTGGCCGTATTGCTGCCCGTGGCGCAACCAGCGGTCGAGTAACGGGCTGACATGGTCAGGCCAGCGTTCCAGCAAGGCCTGGGCGGCGTCGCGTACGGCAGGCAGCAGGTCGGCATCGCGCATCAGGTCGGCGACCTTGAATTGGAGCAGGCCGGTTTGCCGTGTGCCGAGCATTTCGCCGGGGCCGCGCAGTTCGAGGTCTTTTTCGGCAATCACAAAACCGTCGTTGGTTTCGCGCATGATACCCAGTCGCTGACGTCCGATCTGGGACAACGGCGGATGATAAAGCAGCACGCAATGGCTGACCGCGCTGCCCCGCCCCACGCGGCCGCGCAACTGGTGCAGTTGCGCCAGGCCCAGGCGTTCGGGGTTTTCGATGATCATCAGGCTGGCGTTGGGTACGTCCACGCCGACTTCAATGACTGTGGTGGCGACCAGCAGTTGCAGGTTGCCGGCCTTGAACTCGGCCATCACCGCCGCTTTTTCGGCAGGCTTCATGCGTCCATGGATCAAGCCGACTTTTAATTCGCCGAGGGCGGCGGTGAGGTCTTCGTGCGTAGTTTCAGCGGCCTGGCAGGTCAGCTCTTCCGATTCTTCGATCAGCGTGCACACCCAATAGGCCTGACGCCCTTCGGCGCAAGCACCGCGCACTCGTTCGATCACTTCGACGCGCCGGGTGTCAGTGACCAGCACCGTGTTCACCGGAGTACGGCCGGGGGGCAGTTCGTCGAGGATCGAGGTGTCGAGGTCGGCGTAGGCGCTCATGGCCAGCGTCCGGGGGATCGGCGTGGCGGTCATGATGAGTTGGTGTGGACACATCCGCCCGCCGACGCCTTTCTGCCGCAGCGCCAGGCGTTGCTGTACACCAAAGCGGTGCTGTTCGTCGATGATCGCCAGCGCGAGATTCTTGAACTGTACTTCGTCCTGGAACAGCGCGTGGGTGCCGACCACCATCGGCGCACCGCCCGCGATCTGCTCAAGCGCGGCGACACGGTTCTTGCCCTTGAGCTTGCCGGCGAGCCACGCGACTTCGATACCCAACGGTTCGAGCCAGCGCTTGAAGGTGATGAAGTGCTGCTCGGCGAGGATTTCGGTGGGCGCCATCAGGGCGACTTGATAACCGGCTTCCAGCGCCTGGAGTGCAGCCAACGCGGCGACCACGGTCTTGCCCGCGCCGACGTCGCCCTGAATCAGTCGCAGCATGGGTTCGTGCTGGCTGAGGTCGTAGGCGATTTCGTTGCCCACCCGTTGCTGCGCGCCCGTCGGGGTAAAGCCGAGGTTGGCTAAATATTGGCCGGGCAGCTTCGTGGCTTTCGGCATCGCTGGCGCGCGCAGGGCACGCATGCTCTCGCGCAGGCGCTGCTGGGACAGTTGATGGGTCAGCAGCTCTTCGAAGGCCAGGCGGTGCTGGGCCCAGTGGTGACCCAAGGCGAGTTCGTCGACATCGGCATCGGCAGGCGGGTTATGCAGGTAGCGGATCGCATCGGCCAGCGGCGCCAATTGGTAGTCGCGGGCCAGTTCCTTCGGCAGCCAGTCGGGCAGGCTGCTCGGGCCGAGCAAAGTCAGGGTTTGCATGCACAGCTGCCGAAGACGCTGTTGGGTCAGGCCTTCGGTGAGCGGGTACACCGGGGTCAGGGTTTCATCCACGGGCGGTGGTTCGTCGCCGGTGATGGCGCGGTATTCCGGGTGGTAGATTTCCAGCCCCGAGGCGCCGGGCCGCACTTCGCCGTAGCAGCGAATCCGCGTGCCGCGCTTGAGGCCTTCTTTCTGTGCATTGCTGAAATGATAGAAGCGCAGACTCAGGCCGCCGGTGCCGTCCTGCATGCGCACGACAAGGCTGCGGCGTCGGCCCATGACCACGTCTGCGCCGCTGACGGTGCCTTCGACGACGGCGTCCTGCCCTGGGCGCAGTGCGCCGATCGGCACTACGCGAGTGCGATCCTGGTAACGCAATGGCAAATGAAACAGAACGTCCTGGAGATTCTCCAGGCCGACCTTGGCCAGTTTTTCGGCCATGGCTTCGCCGACACCCTTGAGTGCCGTCACCGACACTTGCGACAACTCGGTCATGGCGTGGCTTAACCGGCCGTTACCGGTGCGGCGGGCTTGGCCACCGAGCACAGGCGAATGGAGTCAGCGAGAATTTCAATGGCCTTGGGTCGCGGGAAGCTCGCACGCCAGGCAATGGCTACGGTGCGGAATGGCACTGGCGCCGACAGTGGTCGAACCTCGATCACGCCGGGGGCGTAGTGATGGCTATCGACCGCCGACAGCGGCAAGATTGAAATGCCGAGGCCGGAGGCCACCATGTGGCGGATGGTTTCCAGCGAACTGGACTCCACCGTGGTGTGCTTGGCGCCGTCGTTGCCCTTGGCCAGTGTCGGGCAGGCTTCGAGTACCTGGTCGCGGAAGCAGTGCCCTTCGCCGAGCAGCAGCAGGCTCTTGTCGTTGAGCAGGTTGGCGTCGATGGATTCTTTCTGCGTCCATGGGTGCTGAGCCGGCATCAGGACATAGAACGGCTCGTCATAGAGCTGCAAGGTCAGCACGTCGGCTTCGTTGAACGGCAGGGCGATGATGATCGCGTCGAGTTCGCCATTGCGCAGTTTGTCGCGCAGCACGTGGGTGAAGTTTTCCTCGATGTACAACGGCATCTGCGGGGCAACCCGGTGCAGTTGCGGGATCAGGTGCGGAAACAGGTACGGGCCGACGGTATAGATCGCGCCGACCTTGAGCGGCGCGGTCAACTGGTTCTTGCCAGCCTGGGCCAGTTCGCGAATGCCCTGGGCCTGCTCGAGTACTTTTTGCGCCTGGGCGACGATGCCTTCGCCAACCGGGGTCAAGCGCACGGCGCTTTTGCTGCGCTCAAAAATCAGCACACCGAGTTCGTCTTCAAGCTTTTTCACGCCCACCGACAGGGTTGGTTGGCTGACGTGACAACGCTCGGCGGCATGGCCGAAGTGTTGTTCTTGGGCGAGGGTAACGATGTAGCGTAATTCTGTGAGGGTCATAGCAAGCGTCCATGAAGTTGCGAGCCAAGCATACCGGCTGCAATCGATAGACGCACGTTATCAGAAGGTATGTGGCGTGTAACACAGGGCAATACCGGTTTGCCGTATCCAGATATGCAAAAGGCACCTTATCGGTGCCTTTTGCAGAGCCAGGGGCCTGGATGGCCGGTGTGATCAGCGTCGGCGCTTGTCGATCGAGTACACAAAGGGTGCAACGATTTCGATGGAGCCATTGGTCAGCATGTCGGCCGGCGGCTTGGGCAGCGGCTGCGCTCGGCGAATCATGTCCAGGGTCGCCCGGTCCAGATCGGCTGTGCCCGAAGCGCCCACCAGCTCGAAAGACAGGACGTTGCCTTCGCCGTCCACCACGAAACGCAGACGGTTCATGCCTTCCTTGCCCCGTGCCTGTGCACTGGCAGGGTACTTCTTGTACTTTTGCAAGTGCGCCAGCAATGCGCCTTGCCAACTCGCCTTGGCCGCGACTTGAGCCGCTGAAGGGCCTGGTGCAGGCTGTGCGGACTTCTCCGTCGGCGCCTGGGTCGGCTGCGTGTCGGCGGGTTTCTCCTCCGACGGCTTTTCCTTTGGCGGATCAGGCTTCTTCTCTACCGGTTTGGGCGGCTGAGGCTTCGGCTTGGGTTTTACCGGCTTGGGCACGGCAATCTCGGCCTTCGGCGCTTCGGCAAGCTTGGGTATCGGCAATTCTTCAACCGGAGCGGGCGGCTGCGGTGGCGTGACGACCTTCGGCGGTGCAGGCGGTGGCGGGGCGGGAAGCGGTGCCAGTTCGACCATCATTGCCTGAGGTGGCAATTCGATGGGCGGGTTGGCAGTCCAGTTCACGGCCAGTGCGATGGCCAGCGCGTGAACGCCCAGCACAATGGCCAGGCTACCGCTGTAACGCGTCAGCTTATGGCGCGTATTGATCATTTCTTGGCTGCCGTCTCGAGTCCGACCAGGCCCACCTTCAGGTAACCGGCGGCGCGCAGATTGTCCATCACGCTCATCAAGTCGCCGTAATCCACGCCTTTATCGGCCTGGAAGAAGATCGTCGTGTCTTTCTTGCCCTGGGTCCTGGCGTCGAGCGTGGCGCCAAGTGCTTCGACCTTCACTTCGTCTTCGCCGAGGAACAGGCGCTGGTCAGCCTTGACGCTGAGGAACACCGGTTTCTCCGGCCGTGGCGCCGGCTTGGCGGTGGACGCGGGCAGGTCGACCTTAATGTCTACGGTAGCCAGCGGGGCCGCCACCATGAAGATGATCAGCAGCACCAACATCACGTCGATGAACGGCGTGACGTTGATTTCGTGGTTTTCGGACAGATCGTCGTCTGCCCCTTCTTTCAAATGCAGGCCCATGGCCGATTACCCCACTTTCACCATGTGCGGATGTGAGCTGCGCTCAGGCTGGTGGTCGAGGTCGCGGCTGACCAGCAGCAGGACCTCTGCCGACGCGTCGGAGACCTGCGCTTTGTAACCGGCGATGGAGCGGGCGAACACGTTGTAGATCACCACCGCAGGGATCGCTGCAACCAGGCCCAGAGCCGTGGCCAACAGGGCTTCGGCGATGCCGGGGGCGACGACGGCGAGGTTGGTCGTCTGGGTCTTGGCGATGCCGATGAAGCTGTTCATGATGCCCCATACGGTACCGAACAGGCCGACGAACGGCGCTGTGGAACCGATGGTGGCAAGCACGCCGGTGCCGCTGCTCATGTTGCGACCGCAAGCCGCTACCAGGCGCTCAAGGCGGAAGCTGACGCGCTCCTTGATGCCTTCTTTTTCACGGCTGTTGACCGACAGGCGCATCTCTTCGAGGGCATCATGGACCAGCAGGTTGGCCAGGGTGCCTTCCTTTGCCGCAGTGGCGCTGGCTTCCTTGAGGGAGGCGGACTTTTTCAGCTGGGCGATTTCACCGCGCAGGCGACGCTTGGCGCCCATCAACTCAAGACCCTTGGCGATCCAGATGGTCCAGGTGATGATCGAGGCGATGGCCAGGCCGATCATCACGATTTTCACGATGATGTCGGCGTTCTGGTACATGCCCCACGGCGACAGGTCATGGGCCATGCCCAGGGTGTTGTCGGCCTCGAGGACTTCGGGAGCGTCTTCACCAATCGCGTCTGCCGGTACTGCCTGGGCAGGATCGGTCGCGACCGGCGCCGCTGCCGGGCCGGCGTGGTCGGCCTGGGCAGGTGCGGCGGCGGCAGTCGGGGTGGCGGGGGCTTGTGCGTCAGCAAAGGCGGCGGTTGGCGCCAGCATCAGGCTGAGTAGCAGGGCGGCCACCGCGCTCCAGGCGCGAGGTCGTTTGGTTGGCGAAGCGGAGAGTTGAATACGTGTCATGCTGGGCCGGACCTGAAGGAAAAAGACGGTTAATGTTCTTCCAGGCCTCGTAAGGCCGAGAACAAAAGTGGTCCGCATTATTGCAAGTAATTCTTGTTAACAGAAGTAATAGCGTCTCTTTTTTTCCTGCATTGCTAGCCGCTCGTCCATTGCCAGCGCTGGTTTGTCCATTTTCAAGGAGAGTTTTCTGATGTCCGCACCCTCTGTTTTGATCGCCGGTTGCGGTGATGTCGGCAGTCGCCTGGCCACGCAGTTGTTGGCTGGCGGGTGGGAAGTCCATGGCCTGCGCCGTGACGTTTCGCGCCTGCCCGACGGGGTTGTCGGAGTGGCCGGCGACCTGTTCAACAAGGACTGCCCGGCAACTTGGCCGGTCGGTGCGGTGGATTACCTGGTGTATTGCGCGGCCGCCACCGATCACGATGAAGCGGGTTATCGGGCCGCTTATGTCCAGGGCTTGCAGCATGTGCTGGAGTGGCTGGACGACTATGGCCAGGTGCCCAATCGCTTGTTGTTCGTTTCCAGTAGCAGTGTCTACGGCCAGCAGCAGGGCGAGTGGATTGATGAGACTTCGCCAGCCGTGGCGGCGGGTTATTCAGGGCGTGTGATGCTTGAAGCGGAGCAGATTGCTCTCAATAGCGGCATCCCGGCCAGTATCGTGCGTTTGACCGGTATCTACGGCCCGGGTCGTGAATGGTTGCTGACCCAGGTTCGCCGCGGGTATCGCGTGGCGATCGATCCGCCGCTGTACGCCAATCGAATTCATGCCGATGACGCCGCCGGCTTGATGGCGTGTCTGCTCGAGGCGGACCGGCGTGGCGTGGCACTGGACGATGTCTATATAGGTGTTGATGACGAACCCGCCGCGCTGGCGGATGTGGTGGGCTGGTTGCGCGAGTACATGGGTGTGACCGAATGGGCGGAGGACGCCACTGTGCGCCGCACCGGGAGCAAGCGTTGTAGTAACGCGCGGGCGAAGGCGTTGGGTTGGATGCCGAAGTATCCGAGTTTTCGCGAGGGTTATGCGGCGATCATTGAAGGGAATTGTTAACTGCCAGACGCCCGAATCAATCGTGGGAGCGAGCCTGCTCGCGAAGAGGTCGTAACATTCAACATTTATGTCGACTGATACACCGCTTTCGCGAGCAGGCTCGCTCCCACATGGGGCATGTGTGGATTACTGTTTTTCCAGCAGCCACTTGCGATTGCCCGGTGTGTACTGGGGCATTTCGTCTGCCTGGGCGGTATTCACCGCCTGGAAGATTTCCAGTTCCTTGCCTTTGCGCGCAAAGATCCAGGGGTTTCCTTGTCCGTTGAGTTGCAACCACATGTTGTCGTTGCCACCGCTCATCGATGCACAATCACCCGCCAGGCACAGGGCATATCGATCGGCTTCCGGCAGGCCGATGACCTGGCCGTCGGCCTGGAACTGCACGCTATTGCCTTCGCCGGGGCCGCTGACGACCTTCCAGCTACCGCCCATGTACGCCGAGTACAGCGCGCGTTCGAAACTGGCGCCCATCGGTGCGCCATCCGGAACCGGAATCAATGCGCGGTCGAAGACCTGCTCGGGTTCGTTGTCGCTGGCGGCCTGGCTCAGTTGCTTGCCGTCACGCTTGAGCTCGCTGGCAGAGCTGCCATAAAAGTCGACTTTCCAGGCGCCGGACTGTTCGCCCAGCAACTTGCCTTCGACATTTTCAAAGCCATTGGTGTAGCGGGCCTGACTGGCCTTGGTATTGACGTCCCACTCCAGGTTCGGACCATAGGCCTGGAGGGCTTCACGCAGGGGGCCGCCTTTGGCTGCAGCATCGATCGCCGCCTGGTTGATCCAGGTGCCGCTGATATCACGGTCGGCAGGGTTGCTGGCACAACCGCCCAAAAACAGGGCGAGCAGCGAGAGAACAAGCGCTTTGCGCATGGTGGAATCCTTTCAGGCTTTCTTTACTGCAGAGCGGTCGGCGCAGCCATTGGCTGCGCCAGACGCGTTACTCGATGACCAGGATGGCATCCATTTCAACCTGCGAACCCTTTGGCAGGGCCGCAACGCCAATGGCGGCGCGTGCTGGGTAAGGCTGGTCGAAGTATTTGCCCATGATCTCGTTGACCTTGGCGAAATGGCTCAGGTCGGTGAGGAAGATGTTCAATTTGACGATGTCCTTGAACGAACCACCGGCGGCTTCGGCCACGGCCTTGAGGTTCTCGAACACCTGGACGGTCTGTGCTTCGAAGCCTTCGACCAGTTCCATGGTTTTTGGGTCCAGAGGGATCTGGCCCGACATGTAGACGGTGTTGCCAGCCTTGATCGCCTGGGAGTAAGTACCGATGGCGGCCGGGGCCTTGTCGCTGGTGATAACAGTCTTGGTCATGAATGACTCCTTGTAATGGGTGGGTGGCTACGCGCGCATGCGGGTGATGCGGATCACCCCGGTCAGGGCGCGCAGTTTCTTGATCACGCGGGCCAGGTGCACACGGTCGTGCACGCTGACCACCAGTTGGACCACGCTGATGCGACCATCGCGTTCATCCATGCTGATTTTTTCGATGTTGCCGTCGGCCGCGTTGACGCTGCTGGCCAGCAGGGCGATCAGGCCGCGCTGGTGTTCCAGCTCAACGCGCAGTTCGACGTTGAATTCGCCGGTGACATCCTTGGCCCACGAGAGCTGGATGCATTTTTCCGGGTTGTGGCGGATTTCGCTGATGTTGCGGCAGTTGTCCAGGTGCACGACCATGCCCTTGCCCGCGGACAGGTGACCGACAATCGGGTCGCCCGGGATCGGTGTGCAGCACTTGGCGTAGCTGAGGACCAGACCTTCGGTGCCGCGGATCGCCAACGGACCTTCAGGGCTGGGTAACTGCTCGCCTTCGCCAAGCAGGCGTCGGGCGACGACGTAGGCCATGCGATTGCCCAGGCCGATGTCTTCAAGCAAGTCTTCGATCAGTTCGAGGCGGTACTCGGCAAGCATCGCTTTCACGCGCTCGGCCGGGATTTTTTCCAGCGAGCTGTCGAAGCCGTTGAGCACCTTGTTCAGCAGGCGTTCGCCCAGGCTGATGGACTCGGAACGGCGCTGCAGTTTCAGCGCATGGCGAATATGGGTGCGTGCTTTGCCGGTAACCACGAAATTGAGCCACGCCGGGTTCGGCCGTGCGCCGGGAGCACTGACGATCTCGACCGTGGAACCGCTTTGCAACGGTTCGGACAGCGGCGCGAGGCGACGGTTGATCCGGCAGGCAATGCAGCTGTTGCCGACGTCGGTGTGCACCGCGTAGGCGAAGTCGACCGCCGTGGAGCCCTTGGGCAGCTCCATGATCCGGCCTTTGGGCGTGAACACGTAGACCTCGTCCGGGAACAGGTCGATCTTCACGCTTTCGATGAACTCCAGCGAGTTGCCGGCCCGTTGCTGCATTTCCAGTACGCCCTTGACCCACTGGCGCGCGCGCGCATGCGTGCCTTTTGGCTGCTCGTCGCCGCTGGATTTGTACAGCCAATGGGCGGCGATGCCGTTGTTGGCCATCTCTTCCATTTCGCGGGTGCGGATCTGGATCTCGATCGGAACACCGTGCATGCCGAACAGCGTGGTGTGCAGCGACTGATAGCCGTTGGCCTTGGGGATCGCGATGTAATCCTTGAAGCGCCCCGGCAACGGTTTGTACAAATTATGAACAGCACCCAGCACGCGGTAGCAGGTATCGACCTTGTCGACGATGATCCGGAATGCATATACATCCATGATCTCGTTGAAGGCCCGACGCTTGCCGCGCATCTTCTTATAGATGCCGTAGAGGTGTTTCTGGCGCCCGCTGACCTCGCCCTGGATGCCATCGATGGCCAGGCAATGGCTGAGGGATTCTTCGATCTTGTTGACGATTTCCTTGCGGTTGCCCCGGGCGCGCTTGACCGCCTGGTAGATTCGCGCGGAACGCATCGGGTGCATGGCCTTGAAGCCGAGGTCTTCGAATTCTATGCGGATGGCGTGCATGCCCAGCCGGTTGGCGATGGGTGCATAGATTTCCAGGGTTTCCTTGGCGATGCGCCGGCGCTTTTCGCCGGACAGCACTTCCAGCGTGCGCATGTTGTGCAGGCGGTCGGCCAGCTTGACCAGGATCACGCGAATGTCGCGCGCCATGGCCATGGCCATTTTCTGGAAGTTTTCAGCCTGGGCTTCGGCCTTGGTCTCGAAGTTCATCTGGGTCAGTTTGCTGACCCCGTCGACCAGTTCGGCCACGGTTTCGCCAAATTGCGCTTGCAGCGCTTCCTTGGCAATGCCGGTGTCTTCGATCACGTCATGCAGCATGGCCGCCATCAGGCTCTGATGGTCCATGTGCATGTCCGCAAGAATATTCGCCACCGCAAGTGGGTGCGTGACGTACGCCTCACCGCTACGGCGGCGTTGGCCGTCGTGGGCTTGTTCGGCGTAGAAATACGCTCGGCGGACCAGGTTGACCTGGTCTTTGCCGAGGTAGGTCGATAAGCGATCGGCGAGGGCGTCTATGCTCGGCATGATGACTCCTGCCGCAAGCTGTGTTCCCGCGCCGTGCTACGTCGACCAGGCATAGGCTTAGACGGCCTCGTTGGACTCGTCCTCGAATGCAGCGAAAAGCGGTTCATCTTCAACGATTTCGGCTTCGGCGATAGCTGCGTAGTCGATCAGGCCTTCAGCGATTTCACGCAGGGCGACGACGGTAGGCTTGTCGTTTTCCCATGCTACTTTCGGCTCTTTGCCGCCGGTGGCCAGTTGACGGGCACGCTTGGTAGAGAGCATGACCAGCTCAAAGCGGTTATCCACGTGTTCTAGGCAGTCTTCAACGGTTACGCGGGCCATGGTCTTCCTCGTAGCAAATGCAATATGCGCGCTGCCCGGATGGGCGAGCGGACTCAACAGTTTAAAAAATCACCAGCGTTTAGGGAAGCGCTGATTTTTTGACCAAGCTCTTCAACGCGCTGCAAGTGCCAATGTAAAGCCCTTGCAGCTGTTTTGGGAAGAGCTCTTTAGCCGAGTAATTCAGCCAGTAATTTGCCAAAACGTTGCTGCTGGCGTTTTTGTTGCAACTGATTGGCGCGGAAAATCGCCTTCAGGTCGTCCAGTGCGTGGGCGAAATCGTCGTTGATGATCAGGTAGTCGTAGTCGACGTAGTGGCTCATTTCGCTGACGGCTTCGCGCATGCGACCTTCGATGATCTCGTTGCTGTCCTGGCCGCGATTGTCCAGGCGCTGGCGCAGGGCCTCCTGGCTCGGCGGCAGGATGAAGATCGAGCGCGCCTGGGGCATCAGCTTGCGCACCTGCTCGGCGCCTTGCCAGTCGATTTCCAGGATCAGGTCATGGCCTTCGTCCAGCGTCTGCTGCAGATGGCTCTGCGAGGTGCCGTAGAGATTGCCGAACACCTCGGCGCGCTCAAGGAAATCGCCGTGCTCGATCATCTTCACGAACTGTTCGCGCGAGACGAAGTTGTAGTTCACGCCATCCACTTCGCCCGGGCGCATCGCGCGGGTGGTGTGGGAAACGGAAACCTGGATCTGCGGCTGGGCGTCGATCAAGGCCTTGACCAGGCTGGTCTTGCCGGCGCCCGAAGGCGCGGAAATGATGTAGAGGGTGCCGGTGCTATGGGTCATGGGGTTTGCCTTACTCAATATTCTGCACTTGTTCGCGCATCTGCTCGATCAACACCTTGAGGTTGACCGCAGCCTGGGTGCTGCGCGGGTCGAAGGCTTTGGAGCCCAGTGTGTTGGCTTCGCGGTTGAGTTCCTGCATCAGGAAGTCCAGGCGCCGACCGGCGGCGCCGCCGGACTTGAGCACCCGGCGAACTTCGATGATGTGAGTGCTCAGGCGATCCAGTTCTTCGGCGACGTCGCTTTTTTGCGCGAGCATGACCATTTCCTGCTCCAGGCGCTGCGGGTCCATCTCGGCCTTCATGTCGGCAAAGCGGTCGAGCACTTTCTGGCGCTGGGTGGCGAGCATCTGCGGAACCAGTTCGCGCAGGGTCACCACGTCTTCTTCAATGGACGTCAGGCGATCGTTGATCAGCCGTGCCAGCTCCGCGCCTTCGCGCTCGCGGCCGGCCTTGAGCTCTTTGAGGCCCTGGTTGAACAGTGCCAGTGCCTCGGCGTTCAGCGCTTGCGGGTCGGTCGCGTCGCCCACCAATACGCCGGGCCAGGCCAGCACTTCGAGTGGGTTGAGCGCAGCTGGGTTCTTGATCAGGCTGGCAATGGTCTCGGCGGCCGCAACCAGTTGTGCTGCGCGTGCCTGGTCCACCTGCAGTGGTTTACCGGTATTTTCTTCGGTGAAGCGCAGGGTGCATTCGAGCTTGCCTCGGGAGACAGCCTGGCGCAGCGCTTCGCGTACGGCGCCTTCGAGGTCGCGGAAGGACTCCGGCAGGCGCAAGTGGGGTTCCAGGTAGCGGCTGTTGACCGAGCGCAGCTCCCAGCTCAGGGTGCCCTGGCCCCCGGCTTTCTCGACGCGGGCGAAGGCGGTCATGCTGTGCACCATGGAGGTACCTCGCAATGCAGATCGGCGCGCAACTGACGTTCCGGCAATCCGATATGAATGAATTTAAGCCGACTGGCAGCAAAGGCGCAGGATTGTAGCGCAGTGGCGTGGATGCGCCCAAACACACGGTGTGACAAAGGCCTGCAGGTCGTCGGCAGCGGGCTGTGCAGAGCCTTCGCTCGTCCGAGGATTTTTTTAGAAGTGCCCAGTCGTGGCTGGCGGCTCTATAATGCTCCGCAGTTTTCCGTCCCCGTACAGGTATCCCTTATGAAACGTCCAAGTGGTCGCGCTGCCGATCAGCTCCGCTCGATCCGCATTACCCGCAACTACACCAAACACGCCGAGGGATCCGTACTGGTCGAGTTCGGTGATACCAAGGTCATCTGCACCGTCAGCGTCGAAAACGGCGTGCCGCGGTTCCTCAAGGGCCAGGGCCAGGGCTGGTTGACGGCCGAGTACGGCATGTTGCCGCGCGCCACCGGCGAGCGTAACCAGCGTGAAGCCAGCCGCGGCAAGCAAGGCGGCCGTACCCTGGAGATCCAGCGCCTGATCGGCCGTTCCCTGCGCGCTGCGCTGGACATGTCCAAGCTGGGTGACATCACCCTGTACGTTGACTGCGATGTGATCCAGGCTGACGGTGGCACGCGCACCGCCTCCATCACCGGCGCCATGGTTGCCCTGGTCGATGCCTTGAAAGTGATCAAGAAGCGTGGCGGCCTGAAAGGCGGCGACCCACTCAAGCAAATGATCGGCGCCGTGTCGGTGGGCATGTATCAAGGCGAACCTGTGCTCGACCTCGACTACCTGGAAGATTCGGCGGCCGAGACCGACCTGAACGTGGTGATGACCAGCACTGGCGGCTTCATCGAAGTCCAGGGCACTGCCGAAGGCGCGCCGTTCCAGCCTGAAGAGCTGAACGCCATGCTGGAACTGGCGAAAAAAGGCATGAACGAAATCTTTGATCTGCAAAAGGCTGCACTGGCCGACTGATCTGGATACCTGTAGGCAAGGAGGGCGCCATGAGTGAAGAGCAACAGCTACTTCCCACCCCGAGCAAAGAGGTTCGGCAGTGGGCCATGTTTTGTCACTTGTCCGCCTTGCTGGGGATCTGGATTCCATTCGGTACGCTGATCGGCCCGCTGGTTCTGTGGCAGATGAAGCGCGAGATGGACCCGTTCATCGACGCGCAGGGCAAGGAGGCGCTGAACTTTCAGATCACGGTCGCCATTGCTTCCGCCATTTGCTTGCTGCTGATGCTGGTGATTATCGGGTTTTTCCTGTTCGGCCTGGTGGCGATTGGGGCGCTGGTCTTGACCATCATCGGTGGTGTGAAAGCCAATGAAGGGGTGCCATATCGGTATCCGTTCACCTGGCGGTTGATCAAATAACGATCAGCGAAGATCTTTTTGTGGGAGCGAGCCTGCTCGCGAAAGCATTGTGCCAGGCGACATTTGTATTAACTGACACTCCGCCTTCGCGAGCAGGCTCGCTCCGACAGAAAACTAATCACCCATAAAAAAGCCGACATCGCTGTCGGCTTTTTTGCATCTGACACTTAGATGGTCAGCGTCCAGTCGTAGTCCACGATCAGTGGCGCATGTTGCGAGAACCGTGGCTGACGTGGCAGGCGCGCGCTGCGTACGAAGCGGCGCAGGCCCGGGGTCAGGATCTGGTAATCGAAGCGCCAGCCGAGGTTGAGCATTTCGGCCTGTTCGTTATCCGGCCACCAGCTGTACTGGTCGCCTTCACGGCTGACTTCGCGCAGGGCATCGACGTAACCCATGTTGCCGACAATCTCGTCCATCCAGGCGCGTTCAGGCGCCAGGAAGCCCGGGGATTGCTGGCTGTCACGCCAGTTCTTGATGTCCAGTTTCTGTTGCGCCACATACAGCGAGCCACAATAAATGTACTCGCGGCGTTTGCGCCGCTGCTTGTCCAGGTACTTGGCGAAGTCGTCCATGAGCTTGAACTTCTGGTTCAAGTCCTCATCGCCGTTCATCCCGGAAGGAAGCAGCAGGGTTGCAATACTAACTTTGTCGAAATCTGCTTGCAGGTAGCGCCCGTAGCGGTCTGCCGTCTCGAAACCGAGACCGCTGATGACAGCCTTCGGTTGCAACCGCGAGTACAAAGCCACGCCGCCTTGGGCGGGAACTTCGGCGTCGCAGGCATAAAGGAAGTATCCATCCAGTTGGAAGGCTGGATCGTCCAGTTCAAAGGCGGAGGCACGGGTGTCCTGCAGGCAGATGACGTCGGCATTCTGTGCCTGCAGCCAACTGAGCAAACCTCGCTCGACTGCAGCCTGAATACCATTGACGTTCACACTGATGATCCGCATAAATGGCCCCAAAAATCGCGTGCGTGTATGATACACGGCGTCAACCTAATTAGCTAAATCCGTGGTATTTGGGGTTTTTTTCATGCAAGCGTATCAGCGCGATTTCATTCGTTTTGCCATCGATCGCGGCGTTTTGCGCTTCGGTGAGTTCACCCTGAAGTCCGGGCGCACCAGTCCTTACTTCTTCAATGCGGGCCTGTTCAACTCGGGTTCGGCCCTGGCGCAGCTGGGTCGTTTCTACGCTGCAGCCATTGCCGAAAGCGGTATTGGCTTCGATGTTCTGTTCGGTCCGGCCTACAAAGGGATCCCTTTGGCGGCGACCACTGCAGTGGCATTGGCCGAACATCACGGTCGTGACCTGCCATGGTGCTTCAATCGCAAGGAAGCCAAGGCTCACGGTGAAGGCGGTAGCCTGGTCGGCGCGCCGCTGACCGGCAATGTGCTGATCATCGACGACGTGATTACCGCTGGCACCGCGATCCGTGAAGTGATGCAGATCATCGCCTCCCAGGACGGCGCCAAGGCGGCCGGCGTGCTGATCGCCCTGAACCGTCAGGAGCGTGGCAACGGTGAGTTGTCAGCGATCCAGGAAGTGGAGCGTGATTTCGGTATTCCGGTGATCAGCATCGTTTCGCTGAACCAGGTGCTCGAGTTCCTGGCTGACGATCCGCAGCTCAAGCAGCACCTGCCAGCCGTGGAAGCCTACCGCGCCCAATTCGGCGTTTAACACGATCCCTGTAGGAGCTGCCGCAGGCTGCGATCTTTTGATCCTGTTTTTTACAAGCCAAGTCAAAAGATCGCAGCCTGCGGCAGCTCCTACAGGGATATTCAGGTTTCATAGGGATCGTGGGCAAAAAAAGACCCCGTTCAGCCAGGCTGAGCGGGGTCTTTTTTGTGCGCTATCGCTTACGGACGCTTGCGATTGCTGATCAGGGTGCCCACACCGGTATCGGTGAAGATCTCCAGCAGAATCGCATTCGGTACCCGACCGTCAATGATCAGCGAGCTGCCCACGCCACCCTGGACCGCTTCCAGTGCACAACGGATCTTGGGCAGCATGCCGCCATAGATGGTGCCGTCGGCGATCAGGTCGTCGACTTGCTGGGTGGTCAAGCCGGTCAGGACCGTTCCCGCCTTGTCCATCAGGCCGGCGATGTTGGTCAGCAGCATCAGCTTCTCGGCTTTCAGCGCTTCGGCGACTTTGCCGGCCACCAGGTCAGCATTGATGTTGTACGACTCGCCGTTCTCGCCGACGCCGATTGGCGCGATCACCGGGATGAAGTTGCCTTTGACCAGGAGGTTCAGCAGCTCGGTGTTGATCCCGACCACTTCGCCCACCTGGCCGATGTCGATGATCTCCGGTTGGGTCATCTCCGGTGTCTGGCGGGTGACGGTCAGTTTCTTCGCACGAATCAGCCCGGCGTCTTTGCCGGTCAGGCCAATGGCGCTGCCGCCATGACGGTTGATCAGGTTGACGATGTCCTTGTTGACCTGGCCACCGAGGACCATCTCGACCACGTCCATGGTAGCGGCATCGGTAACGCGCATGCCGTCGACGAAGTGGCTCTCGATCGACAGGCGCTTGAGCAGATCGCCGATTTGCGGGCCGCCGCCGTGAACCACGACCGGGTTGATGCCCACGGCCTTCATCAACACGATGTCGCGGGCGAAGCCGGTTTTCAGCTCCTCGCTTTCCATCGCGTTGCCGCCGTATTTGATCACCAGTGTCTTGCCGACATAGCGGCGAATGTAAGGCAGCGCTTCGGACAGGACCTTGGCGGTGTTGGCGGCGGCTTCGCGTTCGAGGGTCATTCAGGGCTCCGGGTGAATCAGAACGGTAGTTGGAGATCAGGTGCAACACGCTTCAACTGGACGTGGAAAACGTCCTTGATGCGCGAAAGTTCTGCCTCGTCATCGGCCTCGAAACGCAGGACCAGCACCGGTGTGGTGTTGGAAGCGCGAACCAGGCCCCAGCCTTTGGCATAGTCGACTCGCACGCCGTCAATGGTGGTCAGGTCGGCGCCTTCGCCCCACTTCGCGTCGTGCAATGCATCAATGATGCTGAATTTGCTCTCTTCGGTCACATGGATATTGATTTCCGGCGTAGAAATATCGTTCGGGAAGGTCGCGAACAACTCTTCGGCCGTGGATTTCTCCTTGCTCAGGATCTCCAGCAACCGCGCGGCGCTGTAAATGCCGTCGTCGAAACCGAACCAGCGCTCCTTGAAGAAGATATGCCCGCTCATTTCGCCGGCCAGCAGGGCGCCGGATTGTTTCATTTTCTTCTTGATCAACGAATGACCGGTTTTCCACATGAGCGGACGACCACCGTATTCCTTGATCAGCGGGATCAAGCGGCGAGTGCATTTAACGTCGAAGATAATTTCGGCGTTCGGATTGCGCGCCACCACGTCGCGGGCGAACAGCATCAACAGGCGGTCCGGAAAAACGATGCTGCCAGTGTTGGTCACCACGCCGACGCGGTCGCCGTCGCCGTCGAAAGCCAGGCCGATATCCGCATTGGTTTCCTTGACCTTGGCGATCAGGTCGACGAGGTTTTCAGGCTTGCCCGGGTCCGGGTGATGGTTAGGGAAGTTGCCATCGACCTCGCAGAACAGCGGGATGACTTCGCAGTTCAGCGCCTCGATCAATTGCGGGGCGATCACGCCGGCTGCACCGTTGCCGCAGTCCACCACGACTTTCAGGCGGCGGGCCAGTTTGATGTCCTGGACGATTTCGGTGTTGTAGCGATCAAGGATCTCGACCCGGGTGATGCTGCCCTTGCCGCTGGTCAGGTTGTTGGTCTTGAGGCGGTCATGCAGGGCCTGGATCTGTTCGTTGGCCAGGGTATCCCCGGCAATGACGATCTTGAAGCCGTTGTAGTTCGCTGGGTTGTGGCTGCCAGTGAGCATCACCCCGGATTTGCCGGCCAGCACGTTGGCGGCGTAGTACAGCGCGGGCGTAGGCACCAGGCCGACATCGCTGACGTGGCAGCCGCTGTCGGCCAGGCCTTGAATCAGCTGTTCAACCAGCTCGGGGCCGGACAGGCGACCGTCACGACCAACGGATACATTCGGTTCATCCTGGGCCAGGCTCTGTGCACCGATGGCGCGACCAAGCCAGTAAGCCGTTTCGGCGTTGAGAAATTCCGGGACGGTGCCGCGTATGTCATAGGCACGGAAAATACTGTCGGGGAACTTGGGGGCAACGCGTACAGGGGTGCTCATCTGGGGAAATGCTCCATCGTGAAAGTGGCTGGACCGGCCTGCGAATAAGTCGTCGACAGGTTCAAACTGAAAGGTATGACGGCGTTTTTCGCGCAGAGTTCGTGGTGCGAAAAGGCCATGCCAGCGACGCGAGCGGCTTTGGGCCGTTCAATCCATTGATTTCAGGGGTATAGCGAACGTATCAGTGACTGCCGGAATGACCGAAACCGCCGGTACCACGCTGGGTTTCGACGAACTCTTCAACCATCTCGAAATGCGCCTGCACCACCGGCACCAGCACCAGCTGCGCCAGGCGTTCGCCGACGGCCATGGTGAAGTCGGTCTGGCCACGGTTCCAGCAGGAGACCATCAGCGGTCCCTGGTAGTCGGAGTCAATCAGCCCGACCAGGTTGCCCAGGACGATACCGTGTTTATGGCCCAGGCCGGAGCGCGGCAGGATCAGCGCCGCCAGGTTCGGGTCGCCGATGTAGATCGACAGGCCAGTGGGGATCAGTACCGTTTCACCCGGCTTGATCACGATGTCCTGCTCCAGCATGGCGCGCAGGTCGAGGCCGGCGGAACCTGGCGTGGCGTACTGTGGCAGCGGAAATTCGGTACCGATGCGGGGGTCGAGGATCTTGGCTTGCAAAGCGTGCATGTAAATTAAACCTGGTTCAGACGTTCGGCGATAAAAGTGATCAGCTGGCGAGCAATCTTGCTCTTGCTGGTCTGGGCGAAGAGTGTGGCGTGAAGTTCACGGTCGATTACGCTGCAGGCGTTTTCTTCGCTGTTGAAGCCAATGCTCGGGTTGGCGACGTCGTTGGCGACGATCAAATCGAGGTTCTTGTCTTTCAGCTTGCGGGCAGCGTAGTCGAGCAGGTGTTCGGTTTCGGCGGCGAAACCGACGCTGAACGGACGGTCGGGGCGTGTAGCGATGCTGGCCAGGATGTCCGGGTTGCGCACCATTTGTAGCAACAAGCCGTCGCCGTTCGTAGGATCTTTCTTGAGTTTCTGTGGTGCGACGACTTCTGGGCGGTAGTCCGCGACCGCTGCCGAGGCAATAAACAGGTCGCAAGGAATCGCCGCTTCGCACGCGGCGAGCATGTCGCGGGCGCTGACTACGTCGATGCGCGTAACACGGTCCGGGGTCGGCAGATGCACCGGGCCCGTGATCAGGGTTACGCGGGCGCCGGCTTCAACCGCCGCTTCCGCCAGGGCAAAGCCCATTTTTCCGGAGCTGTGGTTGGTGATGTAGCGCACCGGGTCGATGTTTTCCTGGGTAGGGCCGGCGGTGATTAGCACGTGCTTGCCGGTCAATGCCTGGCGCTGGAAGCAGTCTGCCGCGCATTGAGCCAGCTCCGTCGCTTCGAGCATGCGTCCCAGGCCGACGTCGCCGCAGGCCTGGCTGCCCGAAGCTGGACCGAAGGCCTTGATGCCACGGTTTTCGAGGGTTTGCAGGTTGGCCTGGGTGGCCGGATCGCGCCACATGGCCTGGTTCATCGCCGGAGCGATGGCAACCACTGCGTCGGTGGCCAGCACCAGCGTAGTCAGCAGGTCATCGGCAATGCCTTGGGCCAGGCGCGCGATCAAATCCGCGGTGGCGGGGGCGATCAGCACCAGATCGGCCCATTTGGCCAGCTCAATGTGGCCCATCGCCGCTTCGGCCGCCGGGTCCAGCAGGTCCAGGTGCACTGGATGCCCGGACAGGGCCTGCATGGTCAGCGGAGTAATGAATTCAGCGCCGCCACGGGTCATGACCACGCGCACTTCCGCGCCCTGATCGATCAGGCGGCGAACCAGGTCGGCGCTCTTGTAGGCAGCGATACCGCCGCCGACGCCCAGAACAATGCGTTTCCGATACAGCCGCTGCATAGGCCTGCCTTTCATTTTCGTTGATGACTGCGTTGCGATACCCCCTCCCCAGGAGTGAAATCGCCCGCAAAAAAGATGGGCTACGATATCACAGCGACCGCAACGGAACAGCGGCGCCCACAGACAGGGAGGTGGTATGAGTATTCGCGATTGGCCGGCGTCGGAACGGCCGCGGGAGAGGTTGCTTGAACAGGGCTCGGGAAGTCTTTCGGACGCCGAGTTGCTGGCGATATTTTTACGAACTGGCGTGGTGGGTAAAAGTGCCGTCGATCTGGCGCGACACCTGTTGAATCAGTTTGGCAGCCTGCGTTTGCTGTTGGAGGCCGACCAGGAAACGTTCAGTAAGCAGTTGGGGCTCGGTCCGGCGAAATTCGCGCAGTTGCAGGCTGCTCAGGAAATGAGCAGGCGCCATTTGGCCGAGCGTGCGCGAGAAAAGTCGGCCCTGGAAAACCCGCAGGCGGTGCGTGAATACCTCAAGTCGATGCTGCGACATGAGCCCCACGAGGTGTTTGGGTGCCTGTTTCTCGACTCCAGGCATCAGGTCCTGGCGTTTGAGGTGCTGTTTCGCGGCTCGATAGACAACACCAGCGTTCACCCGCGGCAAGTGGTCAAGCGTGCATTGGCTCACAATGCGGCGGCACTGATCCTCTGTCACAACCATCCGTCAGGCAACACTGACCCCAGCCAGGCTGACCGGATGCTGACCAAGCGCCTGCAGAAGGCGCTGGACCTCATCGATGTGCGGGTGCTCGACCATTTCATCATTGGCGATGGCAACCCGCTGTCGATGGCGGAGTACGGGTGGATGTGACCCCCCCCCCGTGTAGGAGCGAGCATGCTCGCGATGGTGGTAGTGGCACCGCTTTCTTTCAGGCGGCCCTCGTCATCGTTGACGACCATCGCGAGCATGCTCGCTCCTACAGGGTTTTGTGTCGGGTGGCCTATTTGATGTTGACCTTCGAGTAATCCTGTCGCCCAAACGGGCTGACCGAGTATCCCTCGACGGCCTTGCTGGTCAGGGCGAAGGCGGTCGGATGCGCCAGGGGCAGCCACAACGCCTGTTGCTGGATCTGCGTCTGGGCCTGTTCGTAGAGCTTGGTGCGCACGCCTTGCTCACCGGTGGTCTTGCCGGCGCTGATCAACTTGTCCAGGTCCTGGTTGCAATAGCGCGCAAAGTTGGTGCCGGACTTGACGGCTGCGCAGGAAAACTGCGGCGTGAGGAAGTTATCCGGGTCACCGTTGTCACCCGCCCAGCCCATGAAAAGCAAGTCGTGTTCGCCAGCTTTGGCGCGGCGAATCAACTCACCCCATTCGATGACGCGGATTTCGGCCTGAATGCCGATTTCCGCCAAATCGGACTGAAGCAGTTGAGCGCCGAGGCTCGGGTTAGGGTTCAGCAGGCTGCCGGAAGGGCGGGTCCAGATGGTGGTCTGGAATCCCTCCTTGAGCCCGGCCTTAGCCA
Source organism: Pseudomonas sp. G5(2012) (assembly GCF_000408945.1). Taxonomy (NCBI): domain Bacteria; kingdom Pseudomonadati; phylum Pseudomonadota; class Gammaproteobacteria; order Pseudomonadales; family Pseudomonadaceae; genus Pseudomonas; species Pseudomonas sp. G5(2012). Next base: position 15,518 of record NZ_APIO01000044.1, on the reverse strand, counting down.
TCAACGCCTTGGCTTTCTCGACGTCATGCGGGTAACCCGGCAATGTTTTCGCATAGCTCCAGGTGTTGGGCGGGTAGGGGCCGTTGGCGGGTTCAGCGGTGTCTTCGAACACGGCCTTGACGTAGTTGGCCTTGTCGAAGGCGAGGTTGATCGCCTGGCGCACTTCGGGTTTGTCCAAAGGCGGGTGCTGACTGTTGATGGCAACGAAGGCGGTCATGAAGGCGTCAGTCTTTTCGACTTTCAGCGTCGGCTCCTTCAGCGCCGCCTGGACATCCAGAGGCTTGGGCGACAGCGCAATCTGGCATTCATTGCGGCGCAATTTCTGCAAGCGCACGTTGGCGTCAGGGGTAATGGCAAAGATCAGCGGATCGACCGAGGGCTTGCCGCGGAAGTACTCGGCGTTGGCTTTGTAGCGAACGGTGGCGTCCTTCTGGAAACGCGTGAATACGAACGGGCCAGTGCCGATCGGTTGGTTATTGAGCTTTTCCGGCGTGCCGGCTTTCATCAGCTTGTCAGCGTACTCGGCCGAGTAAATCGAGGCGAAGCCCATGCTCAGGGTGGCGAGGAAGGTGGAGTCCGGGTGATCCAGGGTAAAGCGTATGGTTAGGGGGTCCAGTGCGTCGATCTTCTTGATCAGTGCGGGCAATTGCATCGACTGAGCATGGGGGAAGCCGCTCTGGGCGACTTTGTGCCATGGGTTGGCCGGATCGAGCATCCGGTCAAAGCTGAACTTCACGTCCTCGGCGGTCAGTTCACGCGTTGGGCTGAAGTAGTCGGTGCGATGAAATTTCACCTGGGGGTGCAACTTGAAGATGTAGGTCAGGCCATCCGGTGTGACCTCCCAACTGTCCGCGAGGCTGGGGACAACTTTGCCGCTGGCATTGTCGAAGTCCACCAATCGGTTCATCAGCACGTCAGCCGAAGCGTTGGTGGTGGTCAGCGAGTTGTATTGCACCACATCGAACCCTTCGGGGCTGGCCTCGGTGCAGACGCTCAGGGCGGCGGCGTAGGCCTGTGGGCCCAGCAGGAGCGGGGCAAGCAACAGCGGTAGGGCAGCGAGGCGCATGGTCGGGTTCCTTTACAGATCGAAGGCCCATCTGCAAGTGCAGTCTGGAAAAGGCTTACCCTAGTGGGCTGGATTGCAAATGACTATCCCCTTTTTCGTTTTCAGGGGACTATAGCCGATCGATTCTGGCGAGCGCTGGTTGGGAAAAAGCTGGATCGGCTTGTTGCGCAGATTCTCTGCGACGAGCGGTCGCAAGCGACGATAGCCTTGATCCAAGGCGCCTGGCGCCTGAAAAACAGGGTTTTTATCAACTCAGCGCACACTGAATGTTGTTGCTCTCTAGTCTTTCTGGTATAAAGCAGCGCTCTTTTCTAGGGGCCCGGTTCCTTCGTTTGTAGGTGTAGCCGGTAAGACCCTTAAAGAAACGCGGCGCCTGGCGCCAAATGACTGAGAGATTAAGCGGCCAACCCATGCCGGGTTGGGCATGTGGTTTTAGAGGGCTGAGGCATGTCGAGAGTCTGTCAAGTTACCGGTAAGGGTCCGGTGACTGGGAATAACATTTCCCACGCAAATAACAAAACCCGTCGTCGTTTCCTGCCGAACCTGCAGCATCACCGCTTCTGGGTTGAAGAAGAGAAACGTTTCGTGCGTCTGCGCGTATCTGCCAAAGGCATGCGCATCATCGACAAGCGTGGCATCACTGTCGTGCTGGCCGAAATCCGCGCCGCTGGCAAGATCTAAGGGAGCTAATCATGCGTGAATTGATTCGTTTGATTTCGAGCGCCGGTACTGGTCATTTCTACACTACCGACAAGAACAAGCGTACTACTCCGGACAAAATCGAGATCAAGAAATTTGATCCGGTTGTTCGCAAGCACGTGATCTACAAGGAAGGCAAAATCAAGTAATTGATTTTTCCTGACTTACGAAAAAGGCCCGTATCGCGAGATACGGGCCTTTTTTGCTGCCTGCAAAAAAATCAGGCTTTCTGTTCAAACGCCACATAGATCTTGCGGCACGGCTCCAGCACTTCCCAGGTGCCACGGAAGCCTGCCGGGATCACGAAGCGATCGCCCGCGCGTACGGTTTTGCTGTTGCCGTCGTTGTCACGCAACACAGAAACACCCTGAACGATTTCGCAGTATTCGTGCTCGGTGAAATTCACCAGCCACTGGCCGACCGCGCCTTCCCACACACCGGCATTCAACTGTCCGCAAGGGCTGTTGTAGTGGTTGTACACGGCTTGCTCGGGATCGCCTTTGAGAACTTTCGCCGGGTCTGGGCGATAGCGTTCGACGGCAGTGGTGGCCTGGCTGAAGTCTACGATGTTCTGGATGCTCATTATTGTATTCCCCCGTCTTTGCGGTGCGAGTGGCTGGTAATGTTTAAGTCTATGTTTATTAAAATGAACATCGCAAGGCCGTTTGCCGGTGTTATGTCAAATATATTGAAACTTCACCTGCCGCTGGTTTAGGGTGGTGGTTGCCTTGGGCCGCAAGCTGGCTGGCCGGGCAGAATTCCTGACAGCGCCCGCGAAGAACGCGGGTGTCGTATTCAATAAGAGGAGGACACTCGCATGACCACCCTGACTCGTGCCGACTGGGAGCAACGCGCTCGCGATCTGAAGATCGAAGGCCGCGCCTACATCAATGGTGAATACACCGATGCCGTCTCCGCCGAGACCTTCGAGTGCATCAGCCCGGTCGATGGCCGCCTGCTGGGCAAGATCGCCAGCTGTGACGCCGCCGATGCCCAGCGCGCTGTTGAAAACGCCCGCGCCACCTTCAACTCTGGCGTCTGGTCGCGCCTGGCGCCGACCAAGCGCAAAGCCACCATGATTCGTTTCGCCGGCCTGCTGAAACAGCACGCCGAAGAGCTGGCCCTGCTTGAAACCCTGGACATGGGCAAGCCGATCAGCGACTCCCTGTACATCGACGTTCCTGGCGCGGCGCAAGCACTGAGCTGGAGCGGCGAAGCCATCGACAAGATCTACGACGAAGTGGCGGCAACCCCGCACGATCAACTGGGTCTGGTCACTCGCGAGCCAGTCGGTGTTGTCGGTGCCATCGTGCCGTGGAACTTCCCGTTGATGATGGCGTGCTGGAAACTCGGCCCGGCGCTGTCCACCGGTAACTCGGTGATCCTCAAGCCGTCGGAAAAATCCCCGCTGACTGCCATCCGCATCGCTGCCCTGGCCGTCGAAGCCGGTATTCCGAAAGGCGTGCTCAACGTGCTGCCGGGTTACGGTCACACCGTCGGCAAGGCCTTGGCCCTGCACAACGATGTCGACACCCTGGTATTCACCGGTTCAACCAAGATCGCCAAGCAACTGCTGATCTACTCCGGCGAGTCGAACATGAAGCGCGTCTGGCTCGAAGCCGGTGGCAAGAGCCCCAACATCGTGTTCGCCGATGCACCGAACCTGCAAGAAGCCGCCGAAGCCGCTGCGGGCGCCATCGCGTTCAACCAGGGCGAAGTCTGCACCGCTGGTTCGCGCCTGCTGGTGGAACGCTCCATCAAGGATAAATTCCTGCCGCTGGTGATCGAAGCCTTGAAGACCTGGAAGCCTGGCAACCCGCTGGATCCGGCGACCAATGTCGGCGCGCTGGTCGATACCCAGCAGATGAACACTGTGCTGTCATACATCGAGTCTGGCCATGCCGACGGCGCCAAACTGGTGGCCGGTGGCAAGCGTACGCTTCAGGAATCGGGGGGCACCTACGTTGAGCCGACCATTTTCGACGGCGTAAGCAACGCGATGAAAATCGCCCAGGAAGAAATCTTCGGGCCAGTGTTGTCGGTCATCACCTTCGACAGCGCCGAAGAAGCCGTCGCCATCGCCAACGACACGCCTTACGGCCTGGCCGCCGCGGTGTGGACTGCCGACATCTCCAAGGCTCACCTGACCGCCCGCGCACTGCGTGCCGGTAGCGTCTGGGTCAACCAGTATGATGGTGGCGACATGACGGCGCCGTTCGGTGGCTTCAAGCAGTCCGGCAACGGTCGCGACAAGTCGCTGCATGCGTTCGACAAGTACACCGAGCTGAAGGCGACCTGGATCAAGTTGTAAGCCAGTGAGGGAGTCCGGCAGCTGACCGGGCTTCTGAGCGACGCAGATCCCTTGTGGGAGCGGGCTTGCCCGCGAAGGCGCCATGACAGTCAACTTTGATGTTGGATGTGATGGCCTCTTCGCGGGCAAGCCCGCTCCCACAGTGTTTTGTGCTGTACAAAAATTATCCACAGGAGCGTGGAACATGCGTTGGGCGACGTATTTCGCCGTATTGGCGTCTGTCTTGAGTGTCGGCCTGGCCCTGGGTGTCAGCATGCCGCTGGTGTCGTTTCGCCTGGAAAGCTGGGGATACGGCTCGTTTGCCATCGGCGTAATGGCCGCGATGCCGGCCATTGGTGTTTTATTAGGCGCGAAGATTTCCAGTCACCTGGCAGCGCGTCTCGGCACAGCCAATCTGATGCGCCTGTGTTTGTGGGGTGGGGCTGTGTCCATCGGCCTGCTGGCATTGTTGCCCAGCTATCCGATCTGGCTGGTGCTGCGCTTGTTGATCGGTGTGGTTCTGACCCTGGTCTTTATCCTCGGTGAGAGCTGGATCAACCAACTGGTGGTCGAAGAGTGGCGCGGGAGGCTGGTGGCGCTGTACGGCAGTAGTTATGCGTTGAGCCAATTGGCTGGGCCGATATTGCTGGGCGTCCTGGGCACCCAGCACGATTATGGCTTCTGGGTTGGCGTCGGATTGCTGGTGGCGGCACCGTTGCTGTTGTTGGGCCGCAGTGGTGCGCCCAGTAGCGAGGCGTGCAGCGTGACCTTCGGTGATTTGCTGACTTTCTGCCGTGGCCTGCCGGCGATTGCCTGGGCGGTGTCGCTGTTCGCGGCGTTCGAAGCGATGATCTTGACGTTACTGCCGGTGTATTGCCTGCGCCAGGGCTTCACCACGGAAATCGCCCTGGCGATGGTCAGCACGGTGGTGGTGGGGGATGCGTTGCTGCAATTGCCAATCGGCGCGCTGGCGGACCGGATGTCGCGCCGAGCATTGTTCACCTGGTGCGCGATGGTCCTGCTGGTGTCGAGCCTGGCGATCCCGCTGCTGATCGACACTCTGATGATCTGGCCGCTGTGGGTGCTGTTCGGCGCCAGTGCTGGCGGGCTGTTTACCTTGTCGCTGATCCTGATTGGCGAGCGTTATCGCGACGATGCGCTGGTCCGAGCCAATGCCCACATCGCACAGTTGTGGGGCATCGGTTGCCTGCTCGGGCCGTTGATCGCCGGTGCTGGCAGCCAGTGGATCAGCGGGCACGCGTTGCCATTGCTAATGGCGGCGGGAGCGTTTGGCCTGGTGATTCTGCTGTCGCGCCAAGGGGCATTTGGCGCCGTACAGCCAGCATAAGATCAAAAGATCGCAATCTTCGGCAGCGCCTGCAGGCGATCGCATTTCAGTGGCAGGACTGCCGAACGCTCGGGTCTTTTAAAGCATGCGCTCCAGTCCCACTGTAGTGCTGAGCCAGGCATTGAAACGTCGCCACCAACTGGCCGGCTCTTCGGTCAGGGTGTGCATCTTGCCGTCGTCTTCGGTCACCCATACCACTTGGCCATTCTCCAGCCGCGCCTGATAACTCAGGGCTGGCGCCATGCCTTCCAATGCCAGTTCGCGCACGCGGGCCGCGAGTTCCGGGCTGTCCACCAGCACGCCGACTTCGGTGTTCCACAGTACCGAGCGCGGATCGAAGTTGAATGAGCCGATGAAGGATTTCTGTTGGTCGAAGATGATCGCCTTGCTGTGCAGGCTGGAGTCGGACTCGCCATAGGACCTGCGGGAAAACAGGCGCGGTCCGCTGCCGCTTTCATCGCCGGGCTGGCGGCGCAGTTCGAAGAGTTGTACGCCATGCTCCAGCAACGCCTTGCGATACGGGGCGTAGCCGCCATGCACCGCCGGTACGTCCGTGGCCTCCAATGAATTGGTCAGCAACCTCACCGACACGCCGGCATCGGCGCGGCCGGTCAGATACACCAGGCCCGGCTGACCGGGCACGAAATAAGCGGAAATCATCACCAGTTCTTTACTGACGCCATCGAGTTCGGGTGCTAATTGGGTGGTCAGCAGCAGGTGCGGGTCTGGCTCGCCGTCCGCAAGCACTTTGCTCGGTGCATCCCACAACGCCTGGTTCCAGGCCCAGATCAGCTCTTTGCGCCAGGTATCCAGGCGCGGGTCCGTGGCAAACTTCCTCAACTGCTGAAAGAGCGCATGGTTCTGTTTGCGTGATTGTTCCAGGGATTCTTCCAGTCGGGCCCGGGTATTTTTCAGGTCCTGTGCGGTCGGTTTGCTCGACAGAAACTGTTCGACCGGTTTGCTCAGGGCGCTATTCCAGTATTGGTCGAAACTGTGCCCGAGCTGCTCCGCGACCGGGCCGACGCCGAGGATGTCGATGTCGGTAAAATTCAGATTGGGTTCGGCATCGAAATACTCGTCACCCAGATTACGCCCGCCGACGATGGCCATGCTGTTGTCCGCCAGCCACAGCTTGTTGTGCATGCGCCGATGTTGTTGTGACAAGTTGAACAAGCGACCCATGGTACGCGTTACGCCGGTGCTGCGCCCCAGGTGCAAAGGGTTGAACACTCGAATCTGGATCTGCGGATGCGCTGCAAGCGTGGCGATGGTGACGTCCTGGCCGTCACTGGTGGTGTCGTCGAGCAGGATGCGCACACGCACCCCGCGGTCGGCGGCCTTGAGCAATTCCTCCACCAGCATCCGCGTGCTGACGCCGTCATGCACGATGTAGTACTGCAAATCGAGACTACCTTGGGCGTTGCGGATCAGTTCGGCGCGGGCGGTGAAGGCTTCGGTGCTGTCCGATAGCAGGCGAAAGCCGGATTTCCCTTCATGGGGTGCCGCCTGCGCCTGGACCGAACGGCCAAATGCCGAAGCGCTCGCCGGCAGCGCCTGGCTTTGTTCGCGCTGCACGTCGAGGCTGGCGCAGCCGCCAAGGAACGAAGCAAGTAACACCAGAGCTAGCAGGGGCTGTCTGATTCTCACGTGGGACCGTTCCGATTGGCGGCAGATGTTGGTATATGGACGCTAATTTGCGCAGAAAGGTCAGTCAGTCAGCCCGTTGGTTTGCGCCAGCAGTTGGATGGCAGCGGCGCCGACCTTGCGCACAGCTTCTTCAACCTGTGCTGTTGGTTTGGCAGCGTAGTTCATGCGCAGGCAATTGCGGTACTTGCCCGAGGCAGAAAAGATGCTGCCGACGGCAATCTGTACGCCCTGATCGTGCAAGGCGCGATTGAGTTTCAGGGTGTCGAAGCCTTCCGGCAACTCGACCCACAGCATGAAACTGCCTTGCGGGCGGCTGGCGCGGGTGCCTGCGGGGAAATACCGCGTGACCCAATCGATCATCGCGTCGCGATTGCGCTGGTATTGCGTGCGCATGCGCCGCAAATGCGGTTCGAAATGACCGGCCTTGAGAAACTCGGCGATGGCGATCTGTGGCTGCGGCGCGGTCGAACCGGTGCTGATGTATTTCATGTGCAGCACGCGCTCCAGATAGCGTCCCGGCGCGACCCAGCCAATGCGCAGGCCGGGAGCGAGGGTCTTGGAAAACGAACTGCACAGCAGGACACGACCGTCTTCGTCGAAAGACTTGATGGTGCGCGGGCGAGGATAGCTGTAGGCCAGCTCGCCATACACATCGTCTTCGATGATCGCCACGTCAAAGCGCTGTGCAAGCGTCAACAGTGAGCGTTTGCGCGACTCCGGCATGATATAGCCCAGCGGGTTGTTGCAGTTTGGGGTCAACTGTATGGCCTTGATCGGCCACTGTTCCAATGCCAGTTCCAGTGCATCCAGGCTGATCCCGGTGAGCGGGTCGGTGGGGATTTCCAGGGCTTTCATCCCCAGGCCCTTGAGGGTTTGCATGGCGCCATGAAAGCTTGGCGAATCCACAGCCACAATATCGCCTGGCTCGCAGATCGAACGAATGCTGGTGGACAGCGCCTCGTGGCAGCCAGTCGTTACCACCAGGTCGCCGGGGGCCAGTTGGCAGCCGGAATCGAGCATCAGCCGGGCGATCTGCTCGCGCAGTTCCAGATTGCCGTGGATGTTGTCGTAATACAGGCCGGGCATGTCTTGTCGGCGGCTGAGCTGCGCCAGGCCGCGCAGCAGCGGCTTGAGGGTCGGCGTTGTGATGTCTGGCATGCCGCGACCCAGTTGCACCACATCCTTGCGCGGCACCGCACGGATCAGCTCCAGCACCTGGTCCCATTGGGAAATGTCTACCGGCCGCTGAGCCGGGCGACCCACCGCTGGAAGTTCGGGTAGATCGCGGCTGACCGGTACGAAATATCCGGATTTAGGCCTTGGCGTGGCCAGTCCGCTGTCTTCCAGCACGCGATAAGCCTGCTGCACCGTGCTCAGACTGACGCCGTGTTCAACACTCAGCGCGCGCACCGACGGCAATCGGTCACCGGGGCGATAGAAGCCTTGTTCGATTCGCGTGCCGAGCAGTTCGGCGAGGTTGACGTAGAGAGTCATGGTGCAGTCTCGTCTGAGGTCGTGGGATTGACCAGTACAGATGGAGCAAAAAATCAGGATTCAGTACCTACAGCGTTAAATCTGTATGGAGATAATACACTTTGGTTGAATCTGTAATGCTTTTCGCCGTCCACGCATCATGAAAGCTCTGGCTACCCAAGTAAACAGGAGCAATCAAAATGAACGGCTTGAGCGATGTGCGGCTGACGTTACACAGTCAGGAGCTGACGGCAGGGCAGGATCACGGTGCGCGCGAGGCGGACATGCGCGGCGCGCCGTCAGACCTGAAGCGCTGGGATCGGTTCTGGCGTCGTCTGCACACGCGCAAGGCATTGCTGGAATTGACACCCGCTCAGCTCAAGGATGTCGGGCTGACGCGTGAGCAGGCGCGGGAGGAGGGGCTTAAGCCATTTTGGCGGATTTGAGTCCTGTAGCGTTTTTGCGGACCTCATCGCGGGCAAGCCCGCTCCCACAATGACCCCGCCGGTCACAAATGCTGTGTACGACGAGAACCCTGTGGGAGCGGGCTTGCCCGCGATGGGGCCGCAAAGACCACAGCCAAATATCAGACCAACTCTTTGAGCCGATGCCACAACATCCCCAACGCCAACAACGGCGAGCGCAAATGCTTACCGCCGGGGAAAGTAATGTGCGGCACCTGGGCGAACAGATCGAAGCCACCGCTGTGCTGCCCGCTAATGGCCTCGGCCAGCAACTTGCCCGCCAGGTGCGTGGCGTTCACCCCGTGACCGGAATATGCCTGGGCGTAATACACATTTGGCTGATCTTTAAGTCGTCCGATCTGCGGTAGACGGTTGGCGCCGATTCCGATCATCCCGCCCCACTGATAATCGATCCTCACGTCGGCCAATTGCGGGAAGACGTCCAGCATTTTTGGCCGCATATAGGCGGCGATATCTTTCGGGTCCCGCCCCGAGTAATGGCAGGCACCGCCGAACAGCAGGCGGCGATCCGCCGAGAGTCGATAGTAATCCAGCGCCACCCGCTGATCGCAGACCGCCATGTTCTGCGGCAACAGTGCGTGGGCCAGTTCTTCGCTCAAGGGTTCGGTCGCGATGATATAGCTGCCGGCGGGCAACACCTTGCCGCTGAGTTCGGGATTGAGCTCATTGAGGTAGGCGTTGCAGCCCAGTACCAGCGTCTTTGCCCGGACCGAGCCTGTGGCTGTGTGCACCTTGACCTCGGGGCCGTAGTCGATGCGCGTGACGGCCGACTGTTCGAACAGTTTCACGCCCAGTTGCCGGGCGGCGGCGGCTTCGCCCAGCGCCAGGTTCAGTGGGTGCAGATGCCCGGAACCCATGTCGATCAAACCGCCGACGTAGCGGTCGGAGCCCACTACGGTGTGCATTTCATGGGGTTGCAGCAGACGGGTTTCGTAGCGGTAGCCGAGGCTGCGCAATTCTTCGGCGTCTTCGGCGAAACCTTCGAGATCACGGGGCTTGTTGGCCAGGTCGCAGTAACCCCACGTCAGGTCGCAGGGGATTTGAAAACGCTCGACCCGCTGTCGGACGATTTCAACTGCTTCCAGGCCCATGAGCTTCATCTGACGTACACCGTCGGCGCCTATCACGTTGGCAAACTGATCAAGGCCATGGCCAACCCCGCGAATCAGTTGCCCGCCATTGCGGCCGCTGGCGCCCCAGCCGATTTTATGGGCTTCCAGCAGCACCACGCTCAGGCCGCGTTCCGCCAGTTCCAGCGCTGTGTTCAACCCGGAGAAACCGCCCCCGACCACGCAGACGTCAGCCATCTGTTCGCCGGACAGCACCGGATAGTCAGGCTGAGGCAGGCTGCTGGCGGCGTAATAGGAGGCGGTGTGCCGGTGATTCGGGACAGGCTGCTGGGCACGGCCATTCATGTGCGTGATCCTGATGGGTGTGTCTAGAAAATTCGACGGAGCATAAGCCGGACCTCGAAGGCGGGCAACACTGGTCGCTCGGTGCTGTCTGGTTGGGGATTTTTACGTCAGAATCTGCCTCTGTTTCGAGATCGGTAATAGTTTGGATGAGCTGCAACAGTCAGAAAATTCGCACGTTGCGCCAGCAGATTCCCTCGTTCGAGTGCGTCCCCGGCTGCCATGACTGCTGTGGTCCGGTAACAACCTCGCCGGAGGAAATGTCCCGCCTGCCACGCAAGAGCCGCGCCGAGCAGGATGCGGCGATGGATGAACTCAACTGCGTCCATCTGGGGCCGAACGGCTGCACGGTGTATGACGAACGGCCGCTGATCTGTCGGCTGTTTGGCACTACACAAACACTGCCATGCCCCAATGGGCGGCGGCCGGTAGAGCTGATTCACCCTCGGGTCGAGAAGCAGATCCATGAATACATGGCCAGCACCCGGCAGGTTCTTGTTTGATCGATCCCACGCTCCGCCTGGGAACGATCCATGTCGAGTCAATCCGGAATCGGCAGGCTCAAGCTCTCTTTCACCTCTTCCATCACGATATAACTCTTGGATTCGCGCACATGCGGCAGCTTGAGCAGGATGTCGCCCAGCAGTTTGCGGTACGAGGCCATCTCCGATATCCGCGCCTTTACCAGGTAGTCGAAGTCGCCTGATACCAAGTGGCACTCCAGGACGTGGGGCAGTTTCAGCACGGCGCGTCGGAATTCTTCGAAGGTATCACCGGACTTGTAGTCGAGGCTGATCTCGACGAATACCAGCAGGCTTCCCTTGAGGTGCTGCGGATTGAGCCGGGCGTTGTAGCCCATGATGATCCCTTCGCGCTCCAGGCGCCGCACCCGCTCGGTACAGGGCGTGGTCGAGAGCCCGACCTTTTCCCCAAGTTCCGTAAAAGATATGCGCCCATCCGCTTGCAGGATCCGCAGGATATTGCGGTCGATCTTGTCCAGCTCACGTTTGGTTTGAGTGTTGGTACGCATAGGGGATGCGCCTCCGTGAAAAGGGTTTTTGCCGAGAATTGTCGCCAAATATAGGCGCTTATATAGTGAAAAGCACTGGCAAATCTTTTTTACACTGCGCACATCCGAAGCTTTGAACAACAAACGTCAGCGGTTAGCCGCGATGAGGGAAATGAAAATGCGCGTTATGGTCTTGGGTAGCGGCGTCATCGGTACCACCAGTGCTTATTATCTGGCACGCGCCGGGTTTGAAGTGGTGGTAGTGGACCGGCAGCCGGCTGCTGCCATGGAGACCAGTTTCGCCAACGCCGGGCAGGTCTCGCCGGGCTATGCCTCGCCGTGGGCCGCGCCGGGTGTGCCGCTCAAGGCTATCAAATGGCTGTTGCAGCGCCATGCGCCCCTGGCGATCAAGGCCACTGCCGACATCGATCAGTACCTGTGGATGGCACAGATGCTGCGCAACTGCACCGCCAGCCGCTACGCGGTGAACAAGGAGCGCATGGTCCGCCTGTCCGAGTACAGCCGTGACTGCCTTGACGAACTGCGCGCCGAAACCGGTATTGCCTACGAAGGCCGCAGCCTGGGTACTACTCAATTGTTCCGCACCCAGGCTCAGCTCGATGGCGCTGCAAAAGACATCGCCGTGCTGAAAGAGTCCGGCGTGCCGTTCGAACTGCTTGACCGCGAAGGCATTGCCCGCGTCGAGCCGGCCCTGGCCAATGTGACCGACATCCTCGCCGGTGCCCTGCGCCTGCCGAACGACCAGACTGGCGACTGCCAGATGTTCACTACCAAGTTGGCAGAGATGGCCACTAACCTTGGCGTGCAATTCCGCTTTGGCCAGGACATCCAGAGCCTCGACTTCGCCGGTGACCGCATCAACGGTGTGTGGATCGATGGCAAACTGGAAACCGCTGACCGCTACGTGCTGGCGCTCGGCAGCTACTCGCCGCAATTGCTCAAGCCGCTGGGCATCAAGGCGCCGGTGTATCCGCTCAAGGGTTACTCCCTGACCGTGCCGATCACCAACCCGGCGATGGCCCCGACTTCGACCATTCTCGACGAGACCTACAAAGTCGCGATCACCCGTTTCGACAACCGTATCCGCGTTGGCGGCATGGCGGAAATCGCCGGTTTTGACCTGTCGCTGAACCCGCGTCGGCGCGAAACCCTGGAGATGATCGTCAACGACCTTTATCCTCAGGGCGGCAATCTGGCCGAAGCCAGCTTCTGGACCGGCCTGCGTCCGACCACGCCGGACGGCACGCCGATTGTCGGCGCTACCCCGTTCAAGAACCTGTTCCTGAACACCGGTCATGGCACCCTCGGTTGGACCATGGCGTGTGGCTCTGGCCGCTTGCTGGCCGACCTGATGGCCAAGAAAAAGCCGCAGATCAGTGCCGAAGGGCTGGATATCTCCCGGTATGGCAGCAACCGTCAGGAGCCTGCAAAACATGTCAATCCAGCGCCGGCTCACCAGTGAGCCCACGCTAGGCGCGCTGCGAAAGCGATAATGCGAGATCCCTCTCCCGGTGCTACTGGCGGTTATCGCCGCCCGCAGCGCCGGTTTTTTTTAACCGACCGACCAGAAGTCTGCCGCCATGCGTCCTGCCCGTGCCCTGATCGACCTCCAAGCCCTGCGTCACAATTACCAGATCGCCCGTGAAGTCACGGGTGCCCGTGCTCTTGCGGTGATCAAGGCCGATGCCTACGGCCATGGCGCGGTGCGTTGCGCCCAGGCGCTGGAAGCCGAGGCGGACGGGTTTGCCGTGGCCTGCATCGAAGAAGCCCTGGAGTTGCGGGCGGCGGGCATTCGCGCGCCCGTCCTGCTGCTTGAAGGTTTTTTCGAAGTCGATGAACTGCCGCTGATTGTCGAGCATGATTTCTGGTGCGTTGTGCATTCGCTGTGGCAACTCGAAGCGATCGAGAAAGCTGCATTGAGCAAGCCGATCACGGTCTGGCTCAAGCTCGACTCGGGCATGCATCGGGTCGGCCTTCATCCGAAGGACTATCAGGCAGCCTATCAACGGCTGCTGGCCAGCGGCAAAGTTGCGAAGATTGTGCTGATGAGCCATTTCGCCCGTGCTGACGAATTGAACTGCCAGGCCAGTGCCGAGCAGGTCGCGGTCTTTGAAGCGGCGCGTCAGGGCTTGTCGGCCGAGGTCAGCCTGCGAAATTCCCCGGCGGTGCTGGGTTGGCCGCAGATTCCCAGCGACTGGGTTCGCCCGGGGATCATGCTGTACGGCGCCACGCCGTTCGAGGAAGCCAACGCCGTGGCCTCGCGCCTGCAACCAGTGATGACCCTTGAATCGAAGGTGATCAGCGTCCGTGAATTGCCTGCTGGAGAGCCGATCGGCTACGGCGCCAAATTCATTACCCAGAAGCCGATGCGCGTTGGCGTGGTGGCCATGGGTTATGCCGATGGCTATCCGCGGCTGGCACCGACCGGGACGCCAGTATTGGTCGCCGGGCAACGCAGCCAGTTGATCGGCCGGGTGTCGATGGACATGCTGTGCGTCGATCTGACTGACATTCCACAAGCAGGCCTGGGCTCGACCGTCGAGTTATGGGGCAAAAACATCCTCGCCAGCGACGTGGCCATCGCCGCCGGCACGATTCCGTACCAGATCTTCTGCAACCTGCGCCGGGTGCCAATGCTCTATTCCGGGAGCTAGGGCAAAGCCGCCCAGACCGGAAGTCGCCTCGCCGAACAGGATTCAGGTCAAGGTGTTGTAAATACTGAACGCTGTCGCCATGATAACGCTCAATATTCCAACAACCTGAATCCTTGGAGGCGCAAGCTTGGACGTCGGTGAACGACTGCAATCAATCCGCAAGCTCAAAGGTCTTTCCCAGCGTGAGCTCGCCAAACGCGCGGGCGTCACCAACAGCACGATTTCGATGATCGAGAAGAACAGCGTCAGCCCCTCGATCAGTTCGCTGAGGAAGGTGTTGGGCGGGATTCCCATGTCCATGGTCGAGTTCTTTTCCGAAGAAATCCTGCAGGAAATACCGACTCAGATCGTCTACAAAGCCAACGAGCTGATCGATATTTCCGATGGTGCAGTGACCATGAAACTGGTCGGCCGGGCTCACCCGAGCCGCGCTATCGCATTCCTCAATGAAATCTACCCTCCAGGCGCCGATACCGGTGAGGAGATGCTCACCCATGAGGGCGAGGAAACCGGGATTTTGCTGGAAGGGCGACTGGAACTGGTGGTCGGGCTTGAAACTTTTGTGCTCGAAGCTGGCGATAGCTACTACTTTGAAAGTACCAAGCCGCATCGTTTCCGTAATCCGTTCGATGCGCCGGCGCGACTAATCAGCGCAGCAACACCCGCGAACTTTTAAGGAAAGAGGCGTCCTGCCAGCACGGCAGAGGCACTTGAGCCGTTTGACCGTTGCGCAACAAGACCCCTTCGACTTTGGGGTTGTTTCAGTGTCGCGGGCTTACCGCTATACTTGCGCCCGCCTGCGAACCGTGGCCGTAGGCGTGACTAGCCACCATTGAGGGTGAACGCGTGAATCTAATTATGAAAATGCTGGCCGTACCAGCAACCGTATTGGCCCTCTGGGCTGCCAGCGCTCAAGCTGCGACCAATGACGAAATCGCCAAGCGCCTTGAGCCAGTCGGCCAGGTCTGTGTCCAGGGCAAAGAGTGCAAGGGCATGGAAGTCGCCGCTGCTGCTGGCGGCGGCGGTGGTGCAAAAACCCCGGATGAGGTGATTGCAAAACATTGCAACGCTTGCCACGGTTCAGGCTTGTTGGGCGCACCGAAAATCGGTGATGCCGCCGCCTGGAAAGAGCGTGCCGATCACCAGGGCGGCCTCGACGGCATCCTGGCCAAAGCCATTACCGGTATCAACGCGATGCCACCTAAAGGCACCTGCGCTGACTGCTCCGACGCCGAGCTCAAAGGCGCCATCCAGAAGATGTCCGGCCTGAAATAAGCCTGAGTCTTCCTGCTGAAAAGCCGCTTTCGAGCGGCTTTTTTTGTGTGCGCCCAGCATGGGCGCAATCTTGTGGGTGAAAGTCCCGCCGTAAGCTGACCACAGCGAACGAAGTGAAGCGCAACTGCATGAGGGCGAC